>JANOGO010000414.1:0-6989 GCA_031406045.1 Pseudomonadota bacterium | reverse complement strand
GCCACTGCATTGAAGAATGCTGCGCATCGATCCGGCAAACCATTTAAGCAAGTGGTCAATGAAACCTTGCGCAAGGGGTTACGCGCCGGTAAAGGGAGCGCACAAATTGCTCAGCCTTACCGGCTAAAAGCCGCCTCTCTCGGCGGGCTGATTGTGGTTGCCGATATCGATAAAGCGTTGCAATTGGCCGATACATTGGAAGATAGCGAACTGCGTCGCAAACTCGACCAACGCAAATGATATTGGTCGACGCCAATTTACTGATTTACGCCGTCGATCGCGATTCCGCGCACCACGCGGCCGCCAAGCGCTGGCTCGAAAAAACATTATCTGGAATGACCCAGGTCGGATTAGCGTGGATCGTCTTGCTGGCATTTCTGCGAATAACCACGCACCCTCGTATTATGCGAAATCCGCTGCACCCTGACGCTGCGCTTGATTTTATTAATGACTGGCTGGCGCAGCCGTGCGTCGTCAGTGTCGCGCCGGGCGAGCACCATTGGCCGATTTTGCGCCAACTTATTTCCGCCTCCGGTACGGCAGCGAACCTAACCTCCGACGCGCACCTCGCCGCGCTAGCGATCGAATATGGATATGCGGTTTATTCGACCGATCACGATTTCAAGCGGTTTTCCGGTCTGAAGCATGTGAATCCATTTGACTGATTGCGCATGGCAATTCAGCGGCGATCCCAACCATGAATATCACGCAACTTCAAATTACCTTTAATCCCGAACAGGATGATGCTAACGACTGTTTAAGTCCTGCCATCAATTGTTGACTGAGACATCGTTACGAACTACTATGCCTCAATTGTGAGGCATAGCGAGGCACAATGATGGATCAGTTAACGGTGCGTGGATTTGACCAGGTGCTAGCGCGGCGTATCAAAGAGGTAGCCAAGACGCAGCGTATTTCCCTTAATCAGGCCGCCGTGATGCTATTGCGCCAGGGTGCGGGCATAGACCCCATCTCAAAACCGCCGGAGCGAATCGGCGATTCGCTGAATAAGTTGATCGGTGCATGGACCGATGAAGAAGCGGCGGAATTGCTCAGGTCGATTCGTCCACTGGAAACAATCGATTCGGAATTGTGGAAATGAAGGTATTGCTCGACACGAATGCGTATTCCGGCATGATGCGTGGTGATGCGGCAGTGGTGCATCACGTCGTAAGGGCGCAACAAATTTTACTTTCATCTATTGTAGCCGGCGAATTATTGTTTGGCTTTCGACAAGGCTCGCGATTGAAAAAGAATCTCGCCGAGTTAGATACTTTTCTCGACAATCCAAACGTCAGTTTATTACCGGTCACGATGACGACGGCTGATCGTTTTGGCCGCATCGCCGTCGCGTTGCGCACTAAAGGAAAGCCGATCCCAACTAACGATATTTGGATCGCGGCTCACGCGTTCGAGGCCGGTGCCGATCTCTTATCGTTCGATAAACACTTTGGTCACATTGATGGGCTTGCTTGGATCGACCTTTCCGATGAAGGGCGCAGCAGCGCGCTGGTTTCTTGAATATTACCCAACTCCAAATTACCTTTAACCCCGAGCACGATCGCCTGCTGTTTCGCGTCAATGGTTCCGATCATAGCGAGATTCGCACGTGGCTGACGCGGCGCTTAGTCAAGCAATTGTGGCCGAGCTTGATGCAATTGTTCTCGACTAAAATTGCGCAAGACGTCCCGACCGCGAACGACGATGCGCGGCGCATGGTGTTGGGCATGCAGCATGAAGCCTCGCTCGGCAAAGCCGATTTTTCGCAGCCGTATCGCGCCGAGGCGACGCAATTTCCGCTCGGCCAAGAACCGTTCGTTGCGTCGAAAATGACGATGAGCGTGCTGCCGAAAAGTATGTATTTGCTGTCCATGTATCCAGCGCAAGGGCAGGGCGTCGATTTGCGTTTAAATGACACGTTGCTGCACGGCCTTTGCCGTATGTTGCAGAAAGCTTGCAAAGAAGCCGAGTGGGCATTGTCGCTTGAAATTCCCGGTGGACAGTCGCTCGGCGATGGGGATGTTGAGACGCGGGTGCTTAACTAAAGTCTACTATTCACCCTTGCGCTATTTCTTACCACTTGTGGCCAAAGGCCAGCCCCTCATTCCCGCTTAGGCGGGAATCCATTTGGCCTGAATTAGTGTCGTCCCCGCGAAGGCGGGAACCCAGTGTCGTTTATCGAAAGCGCTGGCTTCCCGCCTTCGCGGGAATGACAAGTAGGTTAATTCATTTCGCCATGAGTAACGAATAGCCCAATCCCGCCAATCCGCCCACCGCGATCACCGTCATCACATTCACTTTGTAGCGTATCAATGCGATGCCGGCGATGACGCCGATCTGCAGCGCGAACCATTCGAACTTGCCACTGAACGGCGCCGCTTCGCTCCCATTCGGCCACAAGACATGCCACGCAAAAAATAATGCCAGATTGACGATGACGCCGACGACCGCGGCGGTGATGGCGTTCAGCGGCGCGGTGAATTTGAGGTTGTTGCGTGTGGCCTCGACCAGCGGGCCGCCGGCTAAGATAAACAGAAACGATGGCAAGAAGGTAAAGAACGTCGCGACGCTCGCGCCCGCTACGCCGGCGGCAAAGCCATTGCCGGCACCGAAAATTTCCTTGGTGACGCCGCCTAAATAACCGACGAACGCGACGATCATAATCAGCGGCCCCGGCGTGGTTTCGCCGAGCGCGAGGCCGTCGATCATCGCCGACGCCGTCAGCCATTGGTGTTGTTCGACCGCGCCTTGATAAACATACGGCAACACCGCGTAGGCGCCGCCGAAAGTCAGCAGCGCGGCTTGGGTGAAGAACCAGCCCATCTCGGCCAATGTGCTGCGAGTTGCGTCCCAGCCGCCTAGCAGCGTCAACATGCCGGCCCACAAAGCCAGGCCGATGATGGCGATTAAGCCGATTCGGCGCGGTGAAAAGCGCGCGTGTTCGGGAAGCGGCGTCAGATCGTCGATGACTGCCGGGCCATAGCTTTCTAACGATTTGGCATGACGGTCTTCTTTAAACCAGTCAGGTTTTAGGTTTCCGGCGATGATGCCGATCACGGCCGCACCAAGAATAATCCACGGAAACGGAATCTTGAAAAAGAAAATCGCGACGAACGCAGCAATCGCGAGCGTCCATAAAAATCCATTTTTCAGCACACGGCTGCCGATGCGCCAAGCGGCGAACGCGACGATTGCGGTAACGGTGGGTTTGATGCCGGATAGCAAGCCACTGATGACCGGCGTGTCGCCGAAGTTAACGTATAGCCACGACAGGCCGATCAAAATCAGCAGCGACGGCAACACAAACAACGCGCCGGCGATGATGCCGCCTTTGACGCCATGCATCAGCCAGCCGATGTAAGTCGCCAGTTGCTGCGCTTCCGGGCCGGGCAGCAGCATGCAATAATTCAGCGCGTGTAGAAAGCGCGCCTCGGAAATCCAGCGGCGTTTTTCCACCAGCTCTTGATGCATGATGGCGATCTGCCCGGCGGGACCGCCGAAGCTGATGAAACCGAGTTTGAGCCAATAGCTCAGTGCGTCGCGCAGCGAAATCGGAGCTTGATTGGCCATGATTGAAAGGGGCTGTTAGTGCAACGGATTTTTTGTTACCTTAAGCAAAGTGTAACAGACAGGATCGGGCCGCAGACATGTTCCGAAATATCGACTCCGCCGAACTGGAAGCCCTGCGCGAACAGCAGGACATCACTTTGATCGACGTGCGCACCGATGCCGAAGTCGCGCGCGGCATCATCCAAGGCGCGCGGCACATTGCATTATTTACCTTGCCGCAACACGCGCCGTCGCTGGCGAATGCGGGGCCGTTGGTAGTCTATTGCCAGTCCGGCGGCCGCTCGGCGCAAGCCTGTTCGTATCTGGCGCAGCAGGGCTTCGCCGATCTTTATAACTTGTCCGGCGGCATTTTGGCTTGGGTGCGGGATGGGAAAGTTTTGGCAGACGGGCCCATTAACAGTTGATCTTTTTCGACTATAATTAAAAATTAAAGAAGCTCTGAGTTATTTCGAGTTCTAAGCGAGACAAGGCGCGAACAAAAAATATCGGCGCAGCATATAGAAATATGTAAAGTGATATTTTTTGTGAGCCAAACAAAGGGCCGCGACGAAATCGGAATAAATCAGAGCTTCTCTAACTATCTGGAGCATTAATGCAATTCGATAAAGAACTCGACGCCCGCGGCCTTAACTGTCCGCTGCCCATTTTGCGTAGCAAAAAAGCGCTGACCGACATGCAGCCCGGGGAAACGCTGAAAATCGTCGCCACCGATCCGGGCGCGATGAAGGATTTTCAGGCGTTCGCCAAACAAACCGGCCACGATTTGGTCTACGCCGCCGAAGAAAACAAAGAATTTTTGTTTTTGTTGCGTAAGCGCTAAATATCCATTGGCCTGACGGCCAGTATCTACGGTGCTTTTGGCCAGGCATGGCCTGTGAGCCAGCATCCATGCGCCTCCTGGCGCGATCTATTTTAAGTCCGATCCCAAATCTAAATTCCGTGTTCGCTCGTATAAACGAAAGAACTGATCATTCTTTCGGGAGACGAACCATGACTCAATTTTCGTTAACAACAACTTGGCTAATCGAAGCGCCGCTGGAAAAAGTCTGGGACGCGATCTATGAATCCGAGCGCTGGCCGACCTGGTGGCCGTATGTCATTCGTGTGCGGGAATCGGCGCGCGGCGAAAATGGCGGTGTCGGCAACGTCCGGCGCTTTACCTGGCGCACGCGCTTGCCGTACCGTTTGTCGTTCGATGCCAAGACCACTCGGATCGAACACTTAACGCTGCTGGAAGGCGCCGTCGATGGCGAATTGCAAGGTTGCGGACGCTGGCGTTTTTATCAGCAAGACGATATCACCGCGATTCGCTACGACTGGGAAGTCAACATTCATCAACCTTGGTTGCGGCGCTTGGTTCCGTTGTTGCGCCGGGCGATGAAATGGAATCACGACGCCGTCATGCTTGCCGGCGGGCGCGGATTGGCGCGGCATTTGGGGGCGCAATTTTTGGGGATGAAAATAGGTGGTTAACAACGGCAAATATGCGGGGGTTTTCCCTCCCCTTCAAGGGGAGGGTTAGGGTGGGGATGGGTCTGGCGATGAGTCAACGCGAAACCCATCCCTATCCCAGCCTTCCCCTTGAAGGGGAAGGAGTTCCCGTTATTGATATTCTGGGTAATGCCGCAATCAGGTCTACGGCAACGAGACAACGCCTTGGTTTACGAATGCCTCAATTTACCCGCTCCACTCTACGGGTGGTGTGAGACTTTTGCCACAAGTACTCCACCCGCTTACTAAGAGTTACGGCCGTTGGTCTTTCACGTCTATATATGAATCCGGCCCATCGACAAAAAGATAAACGACGCATTCTTCCGCATCGCATCGGCCCCAGTGAATCCATTTGGCAGCCTCGTACCCAAAATCGCCCATGCGCAGCGCCGTGCCTTTCGAATCGTTCTCAGCGCCGACTACGAACACGCCCTTGAGGACGACTAGGTGGGTATTACTGGTGTGCCAATGTGCTGAGAAAAGGTAGCCTTTCGGTACGCGGAAGTAAGAGTGGTTCGGCTCTTTCTCCGGATTGCCACGAAAATAGTTGATTTGGCAGGCATCTTTCGGGTTCTTGGGATCGCAGGGCGACCATTTGATGTCCGACAACTTGACCGCTTGAAATTCATCTGCCGCGAACGCGGAATAGGTGAGGCTAATGCTTGCAAACAACAAGATTGAGGTAGCGCGCATACTTGACTCCTTTAGAGGTGATGGTTGGACGTGAGACATTATTTTCGAAACCAAACCCTATGCCAACCCTACATATGTAGTACTACATATGTAGGGTTGGCGCGGTGTCAATTTGGGTGTAGGCTTGGTTGATGCCGTCGGCATCGGTATTTCGGGGGAGGTTGAGGTGACCGCATCAAATTATTCCCGCTTCACGCGTAGACATTTTCTTACCAGTTCAACTGCTTTAGCGGCGGCGTCGTTTTTTTGTAAATCCGAAAACGTTCTCGCCGGCCCGCCGCCCGAAATCACAACAATACGTTTGGAGGAATTTCCCGCGATTTGTTTGGCGCCGCAATACCTAGCGGAGGATTTACTCTATGCAGAGGGTTTTTCCAAAGTCGAGTTTACGAAATCCACTGCGAACGTCGTAAGTTACGCGGAGGCTATCGATATTTCCATGGTTACTGCCCCCGCATTGGTCGCCGATCAAGACACCAATTCCCGTTTCATTGCCATTGCCGGCATTCACGCCGGTTGCCAGGAGTTATTTGGCAATGAACGCGTACAAGCGATCCGCGATCTCAAAGGCAAGTCCGTTGCTATTAGCGCGATGGGCTCCGGCGAACATATTTCCGTTGCGAGCGTCGCTGCCTACGTTGGAATCGATCCGAAGCGAGACATCAAGTGGGTGGTTGCAAAAACTAGCAAAGCCGCGCTACAGCTTTTCGTCGACGGTAAAGTGGATGCTTACTGGGCGTTTGAACCCCAGCCCCACCAACTCAAGGCAATGAAAATCGGCCACGTGATCCTTAGTACGGCGGAAGACAAACCATGGTCGCAGTATTTCTGCTGCTTGCTGTCGGCCAGGCGTGAATTCGTGCAGCGATATCCGGTAGCTACTAAACGGGCGCTGCGCGCGTTTCTGAAAGCGACGGATATTTGCGCCAACGAGCCGGAGCGCGCCGCAAAATATTTGAAGGAAAAAGGTCACGAGGCAAACTATGAATTGTCGCTGGAAGTACTTAAAAGTCTCCCGTTTAATCGCTGGCGCGACGCCAATCCCGAAGATACGATTCGTTTTCACGCGCTGCGTTTATACGAAGTCGGCATGATCAAAACGCCGCCGAATAAGTTAATTGCGCAAGGAACCGACTGGCGCTTTTTGAATGAATTGAAGAAAGAGTTGAAGGCGTGATCGCCCTATTTCCTTAAAGCGCCCCCTCCCTAGCCCTCCCCCGCTGCGCAAGGGAGGG
>JANOGO010000404.1:0-11959 GCA_031406045.1 Pseudomonadota bacterium | reverse complement strand
TCAAGCCACTGCCAAATGGATTCCCGCCTGCGCGGGAATGACAGCTGGTAACCGCCCGGAGAACCACTATCCACAGGCCTCTCCAAGCATTGTTAATGCTACGGCCGCACCATCGCGCAATTCGTTGGCATCACCGTATCTTTCGCTTCCACACGAAAATCCGTTTTCCAGCCATAGCCGGTTTCCTCTAAATCGTATTTCACATCTTTGCCGCCGGCCTTGGTGAACGTTGAAATATAGATCGGTTGCATCAACTGGTGATCCTCGGCACGCATCCACATGTCGCCGGTGTCGCCTTGAAATTTCATTCCCTCCAATGCCTTCGCGACTTTCAACGGCTCGGTTGATTTTGCATCGTTGATCGCTTTGGCAAGCATTTCTAACGCGGTTTTCGACGTGCCGTAGTAAAAATCGTCTTTGTATTTTTTGCGATAATCGTTGGCGAATTTTTCCGCTTTGTTTTGCGCGGCGTTCGAATGCCAGGCCGATACATTTTTGATGTTATCGGCACCCGCCGCGCCGATGGATTTCGGCGCACCGGCGTTTTGCGCGTTGAGCGTGTAATAGGTCACGTCCAAACCAAATTCTTTGCTCGATTTAATCAGCAACGAAAAATCGGTTCCCCAATTGCCGGTAATGACGGTTTCGGTTCCCGAGGCTTTAATCTTGGAAATGTACGGCGAAAAATCTTTCACTTTGCCCATCGGATGCAAATCATCGCCGACGATTTGAATATCGGGCCGCTTCTTCAGCAACATTTCCCGCGCGGCTTTGGCGATGGCTTGGCCGAACGCGTAATCCTGATTAATCAGATAAACCTTTTTAATGTTTTTATTACGGGCGATGTGATTGGTGATGGCGTCGAGCTTCATGTCGACGTGGGCATCGAAACGAAAATGCCAGAAATTGCATTTCTCGTTGGTGAGCGCAGGGTCTTGCGCGGCGAAATTGAGATATAACACTGACTTGTCGGGATTACGGCTGTTGTGCTTGGCAAGCGTATCCGAGAGCGCATGGGCGACATTCGAGCCACCACCCTGGATCACAAACCGGATGCCGGAATCGATAATCTGTTGCAGCAACGTGACGCTATCCTGGGCACTGGCTTTGTTATCGAAATGCGACACCTCGAATTTCGTTGCACCTAACGTATCTTTTGCATTGATGTATTCGACTATCGCGTCGAAATGTTTACCGAGCGATTGCCCGGCCAAACCGAATGGCCCGCTCATCGGATCGATATGCGCAATCTTGATCGTGTCGGCGGCAAACGTTGAAGTCGCGAGCGAGAATGCAGCAATTGCGAAAATTTTTCGAGTAGTGTTAAGCATGAAATTGCTCCCTCAATTTTGATAACCAACATTGTAACTTGTAGGTTGGGGTGAGGCACGAACCCCAACAAATTTGCCAATTTCGTGAAGAGGTGTGTTGGGGTTCGCTTCGCTCACCGCCAACCTACACGTTTTCTTCGGTATCCCACATGGCTTGCGCGCCGAATCGATCGAGTAACGGCTGGCAAGCAGGCCCGGCGAGCGCGGCGACTTTGGTGAGGGCATCGGCGATCATGCAACTGCGTGCGGCGACCATGACGCTGCCATTGCCGTCCCAGGCGCGGCGTTGCTTTGGGTCCACGATGCAGCCGATCGGCTGAGCGATTCGATCAGGAATATTTGTGTGTGGGCTTGAGGTTGCAACGGCGCCGCAGCGCAGTTCAGCGACCTGCACCAGACCGGTACTGCGACGCAGATAAAGCGGGTGATGTTTTTTTCCAAAACGCCGCAGATCACCGCCGGCGTTGACAACGCCTTCGCTGCAGTGGGCGCGGCGCAAGACATGAATTGCTTGATCGACCGCGAAGCCCTTGGCGATTCCGCCAAGATCGAGCAGTATCGGCTGTTCGAAATACACACGGTAGTCACCAAGTAATTTTAGCGATCGCCAATTTCCGCTCGGGGTGATTGCTTCGTTTGTGCGCGGCAGTAAACCAGCTTCAACCAATAGCGGCGCAACGCTGATATCGAACAAGCCATCGCTCGCAGCGGCAACTTGCGTCGCGCGTTTTAGTACGGCGTAAGTCCATGGATGGACAGCTTGGGGCCGTTGAATTGCTTCCCGATTAAGCCGCGACAGCTCGCTGTCGAGATCATGAAAACTCATCAGCCGTTCGACTTGCGCAATCGCGTTGAATGCTTTTTCTATCGCGCACTCGACAATTGCGCTAGCCGAGCCGCTTGCGGCGATTTGCACAAACGTGCCCATCGCCGGCCGCGCGCGCTGCGTTTCAGCGCAGGAAGAGTTCGTGGAGAAACAGCAATCGTTTGATGCCATCGGTGACGTGTGTGGCCGACATGGTTCCGCCACTCAGATTGGCAATATCTACCCCGACTTCTAGGGCATCCGCAGTGGTCTTGCCGATAAATTGATCGCGCCATTTCAGTTCCCGAACTTGCGAACCCCAAGCTTCTTTGTACTCGATAATCTGAAATTGCCGCAAGCTGCCGTCCGCATTAATACCGACCGCATAGCTAATCAATTCGTGTTTGCCGATTACCTGATCCAGCATAAACCATCCCAGAAATGTACCGGCCGCCTGAACTTTCCAAACCTGCTGGTTAGGGCTTCGCACCTTGACCCGCGATTGCCGCTCAAGGTGCCGGACCTGCTCTGCCGTCAGCGCGACCGGCGCCGAAATAAATTCCTGACCTTGCGGAAATATCAATGCTCGCGCCTGCTCCACACTCATGTATTGCTTGGCAATACCGGGCGTGGCGGCAACGGCGATAATCGCGGCGGGCGCAAGCCAGCGGATATCGAGTGTCATAAAAAGAGTCTATCCGAGCTTATTGACGTAAGACAACTTGGTAAAACACCAGCAAACGCTTAACGCCTTCGGTAACGTGACGCGAGGACAGCGTCGAACCGCTGATGTTTTTAATATCGACGTTGAGTTCTAACGCATCGGCGAGGGTCTTGCCGGCAAACTGCTCGCGCCATTTTGCGCCTTTGACTTCGTAGCCGTAATTCTCGCGGTAGTTAATGATTTGTATCTGCCGCACCGCACCGTCGAGCGTGATGCCGACGCCGTAAATCATGAATTCTTTTTTACCTAACACTTCGTCGATGATGAACCAGCCGATGGTTTTTCCATCGACCTGCGCGAGCCAGACGCGCTGATTGGGCGCAAGAACCTTAACGCCGGATTGTTTTTCAATGCGTGCGATTTGCTCGGGCGTCATCGTCACCGGTGCGGGCACAAACTCTTTTGCCTCCGGAAAAATAAGCGCCTGCGCCTGGGCAAAGCTCATGTAGGGCACGGCAATTGCGTCGACGCTGATCATCGCAACAATTGCAGCCGGGACGAGCCAACGGATGTCGAGTGTCATCGGAATGTTCTTTTAAAAAAATCTACGCCGTGTCACCCGCGATGCGGCTGCGGCGCTTACCGGAAATCACATGCCAAGTAAGTAAAACGGGGATGACGACACCCAAAATCCAATGCACGACGCTGATGATCGGCCGCGCTTCTTCGCCACCGGCGTAATAGAGCAGATAGCCGGTGATCGTCAGTAGCAACATCAACACCACTTAGCCGATGCCGAGAAAAATATTGCGGCGAATCGCCCAAGCGCGACGAATATGAATGGGCAGCAGCGAGCCATAGACAATCAAACCGGCCATCGCTGCGGCGCCGTGGATTTTCAACATCCAGTTTTCCAGCGGGTGATGGGTCTCGCCGAATTCGCCTTGGGTGACCATAAAATAATGCAAAACGATCCAAACGATACCGCTTAGAACGAGTAATGCGGTCGCGCCATACACGGCGCCTTGGTGCCAAGGTCCTAAGCGAATGGTGTCGGGGCGTCGAGTTGAAGTGCTGGTAGCCATATTTTTACTTTTTAGTGATGCCTGAACTGGGTGGCCTTGGGCCAGAGCCGCATGGATACTGGCTCGCAGGCTATACTTTGCCACGCAGCACAGCCAGCGCGGCTCCCGGCGAAGTGCCTTTAGATTGTTGAAAAACGTAGCGAGGATGCCCGGATGCGAGGCGCGCGGCGCGCAGGAACCGCAATGTACTCAATGTACATGAGGATTCCGAACACCGCGCAACGACACAGACGGGCACCGCAGTAGTTTTGCAACGGCCTAATGATGGTGCCCATGCCCGCCATGAACATGCCCATGCTGCAATTCATCTTTGGTCGCTTTGCGCACTTCCAACACCGTGCATTTAAAATCCAGCGTTTTGCCGGCCAGCGGATGATTGCCGTCAACGACAATTTTATCGTCGGCGATGTCGGTCACGGTGTAGAGAATGACGTCATCCTCATCGCCGTCTTCGGGCGAGCCTTCGAATTGCATGCCGACGGAAATATCCGGCGGAAACATTTTTTTCGGTTCTACATGAACCAGCGTCTCGTCGTATTCGCCGAAACTATCGTCCGGCTCCAACCGAACCACGCATTCGTGACCGACGGATTTGCCGTGCAACGCTTCTTCCACATGCGGGAAAATGCCGTCGTAGCCGCCGTGAATATAGCTCACCGCCGGTTCGCTTTTTTCCACGATGTTGCCATCGATATCAGACAACGCGTACGTAATCGTCACCACGGAGTTTTTTTCTATCACCATTTAATTTAATTCTTTCGTCAAATTGAGAACTTCCCAGGCATGACCCTCGGGATTGATATTACGAATAATGTGCCGGACTACACCTAACATTAACTTGCACCACCGTGTTTTACGGCGTGATTTTACCTCAAATGGGAAACCGCCAGCGGCGATGCGTTGACCGCAGTATGCATTAGCTTAAAATGCAGCGCATGAAGACGACGCTCCTCGGCGAAATCACGCCGCGCCAATTCCTGCGCGAGTATTGGCAGAAGAAACCGTTGCTGGTGCGCCAGGCGATAGCGGGCTTCCAAGGCTTGCTTGCGAAGCCCGACTTGTTGCGCCTTGCAACCGATGGCGACGTCGAGTCGCGGCTTGTGACGCGGCAAAAAAGTAACTGGCAAATGCAGCGTGGTCCGTTCACGAAGAAACAAACGACGCAGTTACCCGCCGGCGATTGGACGCTGCTGGTGCAAGACCTGAATCATTTCGTCGCAGCCGGCCGCGACCTGCTTCGGCAATTTACATTCATCCCATACGCTCGCCTGGATGACTTGATGGTCAGCTATGCCGTGCCCGGCGGCGGCGTTGGGCCGCATTTCGATTCCTATGATGTATTTTTGCTGCAAGGCGCGGGCGAGCGCCGCTGGCGCATTTCCGCGCAGCGCGATCTGACGCTGGTGCCCGATGCGCCGCTGAAGATTTTAAAGAATTTTAAAGCACAACAAGAATGGGTGCTCCGGCCCGGCGATATGCTGTACCTGCCGCCTAATATCGCCCATGAAGGCGTTGCGCAATCGGAATGCTGGACTTACTCGATCGGGTTTCGCGCGCCGTCCGCGCAAGAGCTTGCGTTCAATTTTCTAAATTTTTTGCAAGATGAACTCCAAATAGAAGGTAGGTATCGCGACCCGGATTTACGTTTGCCGGCACATCCCGGCGAAATCGCCAAAGCGATGGTCCGGCAGACGCGGCGCATGCTGTCGAAATTATCCTGGAACGACGAAACCTGCGCGCGCTTCCTCGGTATTTATCTGACCGAGCCCAAACCCACTGTATTTTTCACGCCGCCGCAACAAGCATTAAGCCCAGCGCAATTTCGCCGCGAACTCAGCCGATACGGCATCGCGCTGGACTTGAAAAGCCGTATGCTGTGCCACAAGCGTTGGATTTTTATCAATGGCGAATGTATCAGTGCGCCGACGGCCGCGGCGGGGGTCTTGCGCGAATTGAGCGATCGTTGGATGATTATGCCGAATAGCGCTGCGGATGCGCTGAGTTTGAATTACTTACGTGAATGGTACGACAACGGCTATCTCGCGCTGCGCCGGGAGAACGATAATGCAAGACACCCTTGAAGAAGCCACATTAAAACCGGTTAGCGGCGTTGCCGAGCTGTCGATGGCGATCGACGAAGTGATTTCGGCGGCAACGCGCCGTATTGTCATCTTCGATCGCGATCTCGCCGAGGGTGGCTACAACAGCTCGCTGCGCTTTAACCGCCTTAAAGTTTTTCTGCTTGCCAATCGCCGCAACCGCATCGACATCGCGCTGCACAAAAGTGAAAATCTAGAGCGCGATTGTCCAAGAATCATGATACTGATGCGCCAATTTCCCCATGCGATCAGCATACAGCGCACCTTGCCCGAGGCGCAGCGCGTGCAAGATGCCTTTATCATCGCCGATAGCATTCACTACTTGCATCGTTTTCATTTCGATCATCCGCGTGCGCGCTTAGCCTTTCATGACGAATCCGGCGGGGGATTATTGCAACGCCGCTTCGACGAAATTTGGGGTTATACCGAGCCCGCCGCAGCAGCAACCGTGCTCGGGTTGTAGAGCTGGTTGCGTGGTCAAAAGGCCAGGCGAGTGTTGTGTTTTTGCAAATCGCGTCAAAATACTGATACAATACAAGGCTTATCTAGAAAATTTTTCTAGACCTGGTAGAATTTTTTAGTCGGCTGCAATCAGTGGCCGGAATAGTTTTGTTAACTCACGTAAGGGAAACATATGAAACACTCTCTCCTCCTCGCCGCTTTGTTGGCTGTTGCGCTTGCCGGCTGTGGCAAGAAAGAAGAACCCGTTGCTGCACCGGCTGCTCCGGCCGCTGAAGCACCTGCCGCACCTGCTGCTGAAGCGCCTGCTGCTCCTGCAACCCCGGCTGCTGATGCGGCTGCCGGCGCTGTTGATGCCGCGAAAGATGCTGCCGCTGGTGCTGTAGACGCTGCTAAAGACGCTGCTACTGGCGCCGTCGATGCTGCAAAAGACGCCGGCGCTAGCGCGGCTCAAGGTGCTGCCGACGCTGTGAAAGATGCAGCTCAAGGCGCTGCTGATGCTGCCAAAGGTGTTACCACTGAAGAAAAGAAGTAGTACAGTAAAGTAACGACGGTATAAAAAAAGCCGACCTACGGGTCGGCTTTTTTATTGGCCGATTTTCGTCCTTTAGCCTGCTGGCGCTTTTGTAGGCGGGCGCTGATAGAGCTCCGCAGCCACGCTGTGCAGCGGAATACCAAGCGGCTGACCGGCGTACGGCGATTCGGCCCTTCCGGACAATTCGGGATCGAGTTCTGCCCATTTGGCCTGCAATGGCGCGATGATTTTCTCGACGATGGGCTTGAGTAAATCTTCGCGCGTCACTAACACGTGCTCGTTGAACACCGCCAGCGCGCACAACGGCGCAGCGCCTTGTTTGGCAAAGCGGCCTTGCCCGCTTCGAGCCGCCACCGCTTCTTTTTCTGACAGAACGGCGAAGTCCAATTGATTCGTTAGTAAAACGCGCACCAACTCCGGTGCCGTTCGAGCTCGGCCGGACGAAGGTCTACTGTCTTGCCAGTAGGTCGAAAAAAATGTCGCGAGACCATCGGCAACGATGCCTGCGTGTTTGTCATCGTTGGGCGCGGTAATGATGAGACGTGTCTTACGAAAAATATGGAATTTCCGGTAGGGTGAATGGCCGCTGAGCAACGCCCACGCCGCCAAAGCGCTACCGGAAACGAAAAATGAACGACGATTCATAGCGCGGGCGGGATATTTGTCTCGCCCTATTCACTATTTTTTAGTGAACACGCCGAGATCTAGAATCGCGGACACGGCGAAGTTCGGCACGTCGACTAAGTTGCCAATGCGCAGATCAACCGCGACGCTCGCCAAGCAATAGGCTTGTTCGCGCGACAGACCTTTGTTCGCAACGAGCCAATCGATCATATGAATTAATGCGTCGCGCGCGGCCAACGTCACGTCTTCCGATAAATTCGTCAGTCCCATCAGCTTGGTGCCATCGAGATATTTATGGGTCGGCGGAACCATGCCGGCGGGTTTGAACGGATAACCAACCGTTGCATAAAATTTATTCGGTGTGATGCGATGCAGTTGCTTGCCGCCTTCGTAATGCACGGTTTTTACTTGCGAGCCGAGGCCTTTGCGCACCGAAATTTTCACTTTCACCGTCGCACCCATCTCGATTGCGGTGCCGGACACCTCGCCGTCGCCTTGCGCGAAATGCACGTCGCCAATAGAAAGCAAGCAGCCTTTGAAGTAACACGGGAAAAGCATGGTGGTGCCGACTTGCATTTGCTTGATATCCATATTGCCACCGTTTTCACGCGGCGGGATGGTGCGCAAGCAAAGGTCTTTGGCGCTGCCATTTTCGCCGCACACTGCGGCCGGCAACGCTTCTTTCGGCTCCGGCGGCAACGCAACGCCGCCCACTGCGCCGAGATCGCCTTCACGCTTTTTCCACGCCACGGTTTGCTCCGGTCCCGGCGCAACGCCGACCGTGCCCAAAAATCCATCGAGCTTGATCTTCACGCCGGGCAGGTCCGGCGACGTCGCGCCATTTCGCGTTAAATCCCAACGAACAATGAACGGCTCGGTAAACAAATCGCGCAAGAAACCAAAACCGGGGACGATAATCGTGTAGCCGAACGGATCCGGATTGACGTCGACCAATTCAACAGCCAGAACATCACCGGCTTCCGCGCCATCGACAAACAACGGTCCGGTGATGGGATGCACCAAATTCAAATTAAGTCCGGCGATATCTTTCGAGGACGATTGGCGCGTCAAGCCATCGTCAAACGCATCGCGCGTACCGAAGGTAATGACGTCGCCAGGCTTGGCCGTCGCGACGGGTTTGATGTCGTGGTGCCAGCGATTGTGGCAGTTCGGATCGTCGATGCAATGGGCGCCCTTTTTCGGAATATTGATATTCGCGGCGAATGCACTCTGCGTACCTATTAAGGCAAGCGCCACCATGACACCCGAACCAACAGATTTGATCACTAGTGAAAATTTAGACATCGCTACCCCCAAAAATGAATTATTCGAACGAACAACGCAATGGCATTAGGATCGGCAAACGACTGGCAATACTTATCCAAAACCAACGTGAACTAACGTTAACAGAAACAAAATTTAATGTCGATATCGTTAGTACCGGGCAATATACGCCCACGCCACGAGCCGCACTCAGCCTTGCTCCTGGCCGCATGCAAGCCAGGAGCCGCACTGGGACTGGGTGGCCTCGGGCCATTGCCTCCTGGCCAGGTCGAAAAAAAAGCCCGCATGTGGCGGGCTTTATCAGTTACTAAGGAAGCGCTGAATAAGTTCGAGTTCTAACGGACACAAGGCGCGAACAAAAAATATCGACGCAGTATATGTTTGATATGTTGGGCGATATTTTTTGTGAGTCAAACATAGAGCCACGACGAAATAGGACTTATTCAGAGCTTCCCTAACTACCTGGAGATCATTTTTCTTGTACGGTGTCGACGTAAGCTTTGATCGCGGCGATTTCTTCGTCGCTGATCACGCCGGCCCATTTCGCGTAAATGAATTTCTCTGCGGAAATCAGCTTGCCGCTCTCACGATTGGCCACGTAGAAAAAACCATTGCGATCGGCTTTCATCATCGTCGGCGTTACGTTGCCGCCGATGTTGAGATCCGCCAACACGAGTTCGTTCAAGCCATCGTAGTCCCACGCATCCGGCGTATGCTGCAAGTAGAACTTGAGCTTGCCGGTATCGCCGTCAAGTGCGATGGTGCTGGTGGTGTAGAGATTGGTGAACTTGCCGAAGTCGCTCGAGCCGGGGCCACGAACCGATGTGTTCCACTGACCAGGATTGGACGTCCCCCAGAAAACCGTATTGGTTTTCGGATCGTAGGAACCGACGTTCCCAGCAAAGCCACCGCCAAACTTATAGGCATCGCCTTTCCAGGTATCGCCACCGACCTCACCCGGCGCAGGCGCGGTGTCGAACTTCCACACTTGCTTGACGCTTTTTTGATCGTAAACGATCAATGCGCCGCGCGCGCCGTATTCGCCGCCACCAAAGCCGGTCACAACGATACCTTTAATGGCCAGCGGTGGCGAAGTGATGACGGAACCTTGAGTGTAGTCGACCACTTTGGTGTTCCACTTTTCTTCGCCGGTCTTGGCGTCAAGCGCAACGAGATGACCATTCAAGCGGCCAACGAAAATCATGCCGTTAGCATAGGTCACGCTGCGGCTATTCACGTCGCAGCAGGCCTAGGGCATCATGTCATCCGGCAATTCCGGCTCATGACGTCACTTCACTTTGCCGGTTTTAGCATCGTCGGCATAGATGAACTTCGGCCTCCAAGAATTGGAAAGATACAGCTCATCGCCCGTTGATTCGGATCTTGAGACATCTTTAACAGCTCATCATTCGCCAAGCTTGGTTGGGCGGCCAAACCGATTACCGCGAAAACGGCTAACGGACTTAATCTAATTTTAGTAAACATGACCACTCCTCTGACCTTTAACGGGAAGGAATTTGTCATAATCTGTGTTTGGGTACTGCAAGCCATCTTAATGCAGTGGTTAAGAAACCCTTTTTGGGGGCCGGTCGAAAACTGATGGCCCGGTGCGACCACGCTAAATCAAAACTCAAGTCATGGGATCGTTGTCAAGTAACTTCTATCTTATGTCTTACGCAAGACTACGCCAGGCAAACCCGCGTGCTTGGTCAGCGATGCCGATCCAGTCCGGCGCGCAGCCGAGCGCCGCCGCGAAGGCGTGGCGAGCGTGATCGACGGAGTTATTTTGCCGGCTTAGGTGCGCCGCGACGCAATGTTGCAGACCGCTGCAATCGAGCTTTGATAATAGGTTGGCGGAGGCGGCGTTACTCAGATGCCCGAAGCGGCCGCCGATGCGTTCTTTCAGCGAGGGTGGATAGATGCTGTTTTGCAGCAGGGCCGCGTCGTGATTCGCCTCCAGCATCAGCCCATCTAAACCGGACAACATGCTTTCGATATGCGGCGTCGTGCCGCCGACATCGGTCAACACGCCAAGCCGGCGTGCGCCATCACCGAACACGAACTGAGCCGGTTCCCGTGCGTCATGCGGAACCGGATAGGGAAAGACTTCGATATCGCCGATCACAAACGGCGCGTGGCTGTCGATCTCACGAACTAAATCGCTTGGCAAGAACTCATTCGCTTGGCTGGCGAATGTACCATAGGTCAGCCAAACCGGAACCTGATGTTTTCGCGCGAATTTGCCGACACCGCGAATGTGGTCGCCGTGCTCGTGGGTGACGATGATCGCGGAAATATCGCCGGGCAACAGCCCGAAACCGCCCAAGCGCAATTCGGTTTCCGCCAAACTAAATCCGCAATCGAGCATCAGCCGAGTTTGCCCGTGTTCGACGATTAGTGCGTTGCCCTCGCTGCCGCTCCCGAGAGAGGCGAAACGCAGCATCGGCTACTTAAGTTGGTTGTAGAGCAGATCGAGTATCTTATCGCCGACCGGCGTTTTCTCCGGATTACCGGCTTTATCTTGAACGCGCACGGCGGTCGATTCGCCGGCGTCGCCGACAACGATTCGATATTGTTCCTGCTTACCCGGTTTTGAATCGCCGCGACCAAATAGCCGCGCGAAGAATCCTTTCGGCTTCACTTTGTTGTCGTCTTGCGGATCGACATAGCTAACAAAGTAAACGCCTTTGGAGCGATCGCGATCGTCAACGGTAAAGCCGACCCGATCCAGCGCCAAGCCGACGCGGCGCCAGGCACGCTCGAAATCTTCCAGCACATCAAGCTGACTTTTCCCATCGCCCGCTTTCACCAGCTTAGCGCGATCTTCCTGCTTCGGCACCGCATCCGCTTGCGCCCTTGCATCTTCCGAACCGAGGCGATTGGCCAAGCGCAGCAACATTTCCGCCTCGAGCTCCACATCCGCTTTGCGCGGCTGCCAGCGCGTATCTTTTTTCAGTTCCGATGTGTAGATCTCTTGCATGCCGCGATGGGTGATGTAGACCTCGGTGGTATTGGCATCTTTGCCGCGCTCCAAGCGGGTGCGAAATTTGTCGCGCTCGCCGGTGGAGTACAG
>JANOGO010000275.1:0-11654 GCA_031406045.1 Pseudomonadota bacterium | reverse complement strand
GGCCAGAAAATTCTAAGCCACCTCGGCCAGCGACAGGCGCGCCACCGCCAATCAATCGAACGACGGTCGCAGTTTCCGATGCGGAGAAACCTGTGCTGTCGGAAAATGGTAAATCTACTGCTTGGGCGGAAAGCGCAATCGTTGCAGCGATCACTCCACCGACGAGACCCGCGTGTGCGCGGCGTATTACAGATACGTATTTGGTCTTCATACCAGCCTCCTAGTGAAATAGTTGAATTGACATGGGCCTTTGTTTGACTGAGCCCTTTGTTGCCGAAACTTTGTTAGAGTTTATTAACGGTGTATTTTCCTTTCTGCTTTAAAAACTCTTTAAACCCTACACCAATAATCAGGCAAAGGGAATATATTTTATGGCGTAGGCCGAAAGTATTAAATACTTTGAGAAGAATTGCCGATAACAAAATTGCGGTTCGGATACGTCGTCCGCCTGGTAATCGCAACTAAATTTTTAGTAGCGGCACAGAATAAAGAACAGGGCCAGTCGGTGCGCCCGGGAGATCCACGTTGGGCTCCGGCCCCCCCAAACCCAAACGCCTTTGCAGCCTCACTTAATGCCAAACAGCTTATTCCCTACGCCTTTCTTGACTAACACTTCGGTAGATGCGGCAACCGCTTCTACCGGTTTACGCGATTCCTGTGTTGCATCGGCGATTTGCAATTGCCGGTCGCCACTAAATAGCCCACCAACATACAACGTTTGAGCCAGGTTTGTTGATCGCCGTCGGCAAGATAATCCAATAATAATTTGGCCTCCAAACTGTCTTTCGGATCGAACTCGACGACCAACTACTTGAGCATAAAAACTAAGCGTTTAATTTAAGATATTTATACATGCCCGCGAGCGTTGGCGAATTCCGGTTCGGGCATGACTTTCGCGTTCGGAAAATAGCTGGTGAGGATTTGTATGGTGCAAGAATGCACCCTACCACTCCGAAAGGCTTTAGCAAAGCGCGTCTTCAGGCATATGCTCTGAAGACGCGCTCTGAATGGACTTCTCAGAGCATCGGATTTATGGCAGGAGTAATTGGTCAAAAGGTTTAATCGGCGCTAACCCGGCTGCCGATCTCCCGGCTGCGCCGATTGCAGGAATACGCACACACGCTTCAAAACTCGAGATGGAAGGAATTGGCTTGCATACCGCAGCCGATAAACCGCGGCCATTCGGAACCACCAAGGACGGATGATCGAACGGTGCCCGCTCATCTCGTACCCGCTCATCGGTCAGCGTCCTAAGAAACAAAACTAAGTTTGCTTGCTCTGTTGCGCTCATGCCGAGGAAACGAATGTCTGGATCAAGTTGTTCCTGATTGACATCGGCGAAATCGCCGCCGCGGTTATAGAATTGCACCACTTGCTGCAAAGTCGCTTGTCCGCCGTTATGAAAATACGGCCCGGTTAACTCGATGTTGCGCAAGCCCGGCGTCTTAAACGCGCCTTTCACGGCGACGCGAATATTTTGTATCTCCACATGTTGCGCTTTGGTGACCGGCAACTTAGGCTCGACCGTCCATCCCGCAGGGCTGTCGTTACAATAAATGAAGCGCAAGTTATTGGAATCGCGCGCAACCGGGAAGCTGTCCGCAGTCCAACGTTCCTCAAAGGTGCATGGATCGACTTCGAAACGATCGGGAGCATTTTTCCCGAGCAACTTGTTGATGTATTGCAGCGTGAAGGACAGCGGATTGCCGAATGGGTCGTTGCCGCCGACGCCGATGTCTTCCGTTGTTGGCCGCACGCCAATGTTGTAGAAACCATTATCGTATAGCGCAGGCCCACGCGCTTGATCGCCCATGATCATGCGCTCGACTAGGCCCTTCTCGCGTTGCTCGTTGATTAAATGAATGGTGCTGGCATTGGTGAAGACGGCCGTGTTATGGCAATTCACGCATTTGCCCTTGTCCAAAAAGATGGCCAGGCCGGAGCGTTCCGGTATCGTAATTGCGCATTTCTCCCCCTGGCGATAGGCGTCGTAGCGGGTTTGATCGGAGACAAGTAAGCGCTCGTAGCGCTGTACGGCAAGACCAAAAAATAGCGAAAAATTCGCCTCGATTTGAGAAAAATTTCGGCCCTGTTGCGGATACGGCTCGTTCACGCTCGGTGCTATCCACCAACGATCTTGAAAGGCTTTTTGGACTAATTCGCCGTAGGTCGCGTTAAGCCCGGCGCCGCTAAAATCGCGTCCGGAAGCTAACACGCTATCTTCCGGGTGGACCGATTGATATTGCAGCGCGCGTGCCGTGACCAATTTTGCACCGATGTGGGACCAGGTACGCCCGGTGAGGTCTTCGAGGAATCGCTTCTCGGCTTCTTCCTTTAGGCTACCAAATGTTTTATTTGCCGCGCACGACATTTCAAACGAACTCAGTCCCGGCCCAACCGCTTGGGAAGCTAAAGAAGAATTCGGAATCTCGATTTGCACCTGCTTCGGCGCCTTTGCCGTAGCAGCCAATTCCCACACGCCACGCGTCGGGAACGCTAGATTGCTGCGCCGGCCGAAGGGATCGATGCCGTTAAAAACCATGTTAGCGCGGCCATCCCAAAAATTGCGATGGTTGAGCGCAGCGTTGATCACGGTCGGTGAGTTGCGCGGCTCCACGCGGCGGGTGTTGACGCCGCCCACATTGAAAACGGGATCTGCTTCATCGCGGCACTGGTCGAGCAACGCGCCCGGCGCGACATCGTTAAACAAGCGTCTAAACACACCCTGCGACGAGGACACATCGTTGGTATCGAACAATACGTTGCTCGGCGCCGAGGAACGATCGTTCACGTTAGCTTTGACATGGAACGGGAAATCGGCGCGGCGCAAGGTATAGTTCGGCCCGCCGGCGGCGCCGGATCGTACTCTATTGAAAATAGTATCGCCGGCGTTGATGCCGGGGCTCAATTGATTTCGCGCGCGACTGTCACCGCCCGCATGAAAGTGGCAACTCGCGCAGGCGTTGCCGTCGCTGCCCACCTGCATGTCCCAAAATAATGCTTTGCCCAACACCAGCAGTGCTTGGTCGTTTTTAATAAAACGTCCGCCTTGAGCAAGTTCGGGTATCGGTGGTAAATCGCTAACCGATAAAGACGATGGTCCAGATAGCAGCGGCAATCGCTCGCAGAGGGGAATGGGTTCTGGGGGATCGATCGGCGCACTACCACCGCGGATCACCACGCCAAAAATGAGCACCAACGCGGCGCACAGCGTCGCTACAACCGATTTTATTCCCATCTTATTTCTCCTATTCGCGGCATATTAATTATGGAGTGTGCGTGGCCGACCGACGTGACTCGAGACCAAAATACGTCTTTTTGACTTGGACGATTTGCGTAGGATCGTAGTATTTCCCTCGCCCGAATTAAAGTCAATACGAACCATGAAGGGGTTTTCGATTCGACATTAAGGCCACGTTGAAATCGCCGGATTTTAAATGGAAAAGGTTTTGGAGGGCTTTAATCCAATATTTTTTAAAACTGATCGGCCTGAGAGGCAATACAGATAAGCTTCTTCAGGCATGTGTCGCCGGGCCCGCGCGGGCATACCCATTTGACGCGCGTATGAAGTGGCGAACTACATTCGTAGGGTGAATAAATGCAACCTACCTACTTAATGCCGAATAGCTTGTTGCCGACGCCTTTTTTCACTAGAACCTCGGTCGATGCCGCGACCGCTTCCGCCGGTATACGCGATTCTTGCGTTTCGTCGGCAATCTGCAGTTGGCCGGTTACCACCAAGTAGCCGACCAACATGCAACGCTTGATCCAAGTTTGTTGGTCGTTCGCTGCGAGATAATCCAATAATAGTTTGGCCTCCAAACTATCTTTGGGATCCAGCTCGACGACCAACTGCTTGAGCATATAAAACTAGGCGTTTAATTTAAGATATTTATACATGCCGCGCGCGTTGGCGAATTCCGGTTCGGGCATGACTTTCGCGTTCGGGAAGTAGCTGGTGAGTTTGGTCATGATCGACGAGCCGCCGCCGACGAACAGAACGACGTCTAAGTGGGCGCCATTGCCGAAATGGCGCTTCGCTTCGGTCAAAACCATCTCGGTGACTTCGTCGATTGCCGCTTGAACCAGCGTTTTAACGTTTTGCGGTTTGCCGAATCGTTTCACCGTGCCGGTGCGAATCGCTTGATCGAACACCTTGCGCGAAATGATGCCGTCGCCGAATTGCCCGCGCAACTTGCTGCCGATGCTCGCGTAGATATCCATCACGCCCGCTTCGCCGGTACCGGAGCGTGCGTGGTCGATTTGGTGGCCTTCCAGAACCGTAACGCAATCAGTGGTGCGCCCGCCGATATCGATGACGCCGCAAGGCCCTTCCATTTCGATTTGGCTACCCTTGTCGTCGTAGGCGTAATCGAACCACGATGCAACCGCTTCCGGCAACACGATGTGTTCGACGATCTCGGCACACGCGCCGCCGTCGAGCGCTTTGACCTCTTGCAATAACGAGGCTTGTTTCTTGGCGATGAATTCTTCGTTACGCGTATCGCCTTTGAAATAACTCGATACTTGCAAGCCGGTCGCGAGCTTCACTTTTTTGCCGCCCATTCCGGCAAGGCGCAGCGCGTGATGCACGATGACGCGATTCAATTCCGAAATCGGGTAATCGTCGAAGCGGGTTTCTTCACCTTCGATTTTGTCGCTCACGGTAAATTTGCGGCCACTGGTTTCGTAGCTGCCGCCGACTTTGTCTTCGCTACCCATCGACGATAGGCCGAATAAGCCGGCGCGGGCGAGGGAGGCGATGCGAACCTTGTCGCCGCGCGATACGACCTTGGTTTCGGCGTAGCCATCGTCGACACCTGCCAACAAATAGTTGACTGCATTTTTATCTTTGTCGCTCATTCAATTCCCCTTAACCGTTGAGGTCGTGCTGCCAAAATTTGCCCAAAAACGCGAACAAAGCGATCTAGACACATGATTTACTTAGTGCATTTTATGCAAAGTTTCGGTAAGAGTAAAATTAACTGATGCACTTCAGCCGATAACCCTTGCCACACATCATGGATACGCAACACTTGCCGCACAAAACCAGCCCAATTTCGACCGGCGGACGCGCCGCGCTTGCCCATATCGAAGAATCGAAAATCCGCGAGGTCGCTAATGCCGGCATGGGCATGACGGACTTGCTGGCCTTTTGGTTCGGCGAGCCGGACCAAGTCACGCCGGATTTCATTCGCGATGCGGCCAAGCAGGCGCTCGATGCCGGCGCGACGTTTTATACGCAAAACTTAGGGATTCCACCGTTGCGCGAAGCAATTGTGCGCTATGTGTCGCGGCTGCATACGCCTATCGATGCTGATCGCGTTGCCGTGACTAGTTCCGGCGTCAGTGCGTTGATGTTGGTGTATCAGGCGCTGTTCGATCCGGGCGATCGCGTGGTGATCGTCACGCCGGTTTGGCCGAATGTCACCGAAGGCCCGAAGATTCTCGGCGCGGCGGTCACACGCGTGCCGCTGCATGATGAGCATGGCTGGAAGCTAGATCTGGCGCGGCTCTTGGCGGCATTAACGGCGCAAACGCGCGCCGTCATTATCAATTCGCCGAACAATCCGACCGGCTGGACGATGGATCGCGCTGCCCAAGAAATCGTGCTCGCGCATTGCCGCAAGCTCGGCATTTGGATCATCGCCGACGATGTTTACGAGCGCTTGTATTTTGCGCCGGACACAAACTGCGCACCGTCGTTTCTGGATATCGCCCAGCCTGACGATCTGGTCGTCAGCACCAACAGCTTTAGCAAATCCTGGTTGATGACCGGCTGGCGCCTAGGCTGGATCATCGCGCCGCCGTTGCTGACGGAAGCCTTCGCCAAGTTGATCGAATACAACACATCTTGTGCGCCGAGTTTTGTGCAACAAGCCGGCATCGTCGCGTTGGAAAAAGGCGAAATCGTCACGCAACAATTTCTCGGGCGCTTGAAAACCGCGCGCGATTTTTTGGTGGAGAAATTATCGGCGTTGCCCGGCGTCCATGTCGCCGCGCCGCCGGGCGCGATGTATTTGTTCGTGGGGGTTGATGGCGTAACCGACAGCGTCGGGTTCGCTAAACAACTGGTGCGCGACGCTAAGCTCGGATTGGCGCCCGGCGTGGCGTTCGGGCCGGAAGGTGAGGGCTACTTGCGCTGGTGTTTCGCTAGTTCCGTGCAACGCTTAGAGGACGGCGTTGTACGATTTAAAAAAGGACTGAAATCAGTTTAGGAAGTATGCGGTTCGCTTAAATCCAAGCGGCCGATTAATTTTTCGATCAATTGTTTTTGCAGGACCAAATCACCTTGCTCGGATTTCAGGCGCACCATGTTGTCTTGCAAAGCGTTAGAGTTTTCGTTGATCTTGGCTAGGTTCGCGAGGCGCGATTCCAATTGCGCTTTGTGCTCTTTAATCTGCATTTCCAATGGCAATGGCACCATTTTGATCCAGCGCTCGCATTCAGCGCGGGCGTCGCCAAACAGTTGTTGCGCTTGGGTCACGAGGCTGCCATAGAAGCGCTTAATCAAGAAGCTTTTCTCGGTCATCACGTTGACCGGATCGCGGCAAAAAACTTGCGTTTCGTGCATCAACAACTGTAGCTTCAGCCGCAAATTTTCCAAGTCCAAGCTCGGCAATTGCATCTTGTCGAATTTGTATTGCTGATGAAAATAATCGTACGCCTCTTGCATCGTGATCTTCATGTTTTCGCTCAAGGCATGAACACGAATAAATTCTGCATTAATCGCATCGAATAGCGATTGCATCGAGCGCGACAAACCCATCGTCGTCCACGTGCCTTCGATGGCGTCACGGCTCTGGCCGAGCACGAAATCGAGCTTGATCGGGTTGAGCATTTCGATCAGCACGTCGCGCTGACGTTTAAATTCACCGCGTTTTTGTTTGTATTCTTCGACCGACGCCATGTATTCACGACGATCGTTGGTGATTTTTTCCCAGAGCTTGGTGGTGATCGCACGATTGCGGCCCGACAAACTCAATATTTCATTCGCGCCTTCCTGGTTTGCGTTAATGCGACGCTTTAGGCTCTCGCGCGAGGCGATCATCATCGTGCCGATTTCGGCCATGATGGCACGGCTGATGATTTTTTGTTTCGACGGAATCAAATCTTTCGCCAGAATTTTTTCCAGTTGCTCGATACCGCTGCGCTTAATCATCGCGTCGTCGTTCTTAATCTTACCGATCAGCGCTTTTTGCGCCGAGAGCGCGATCACGCTATCTCTGGGTAGTTCGAGTAAACGCACCGTCTCGTCGATTTGTTTCTCGACACTCTTAGCAATTTCTTCCGGCGTTTTTAAATCGTCCCACATCAGATCGATTTTGTTCAGTACCGCGATGCGGCGCGAATGGGTGCGCTGCACATATTTTTGCCACACCTCAAGATCGGATTTGGTGACGCCGGTATCGATGCCGAGCAGATACAACACCGCGTGGGCATTCGGGATGGTGTTGTAGGTTAATTCCGGTTCGAGGCCGAGCGCATTCAAGCCCGGCGTGTCGACAATCGCGATGCCGTTAGTCAGTAATTTATGTGGATAGTTGATCAGCGCGTAACGCCAGGCGGGAATATCCACCGTCTCCAGCGCTTCGTCACCTTCGGTTTTATGATCGTCGGGCAATAAGCCCATCATGCGCGCTTCGAGCGTGAAAATTTTCTTCGATTCCGCCAGCATCTGCATGGCGTTTTTCATATCGCTGACCGAATCTAAATTCAAACGAATTTTGACCCATTCCACCGGCATGTTTTTCAGTTGCGCGATGGATTCGTCGCGATAGCGCGATTCGATCGGAAGCAGCCGCAAATAGGGCGGTTCGTTGATATCGTGAAAAATTTCCGTCGGGCACATGGTGGTGCGACCGACATCGGATGGCAACAAGCGTTGCTTGAAATCGGAGAAGAATAATGCGTTGATCAGTTCGCTCTTGCCGCGCGAAAATTCCGCGACAAACGCCAGCGAAAGCCGACCTTGGCGGATCGATTCGCACAATTCGTAGAAGCGCAACGAATGCTGCGCGTCAAGTTCGCCGTTTTTTTCCAGCCAATCGCGATAGCCGTCGACGGCTTCTAATAGTTCGTCGCGCCAGGTGTGGTAGCGCTCGACTTCTGTTTCAAGTTCGCTTTTTAATACCGCGCTCATGCTTATCCGTCACCTGAAAAATGTATTGTTAGTACCTGTACTATATCATTTTTATGGCAATTTGTTCTAGCCATGCGAGCGGTATCATCAAAATAAGTTGGCAAATGAGAAATAAAGCCAACGGACTTAAGTCGACCCGGCCGACGGTCGGGATCAACTTTCTGAGCGGTTTCATGAATGGCCGGGTCACTGACTCGAGCACTGAACTGATCGGGCTGTAGGGACTAACCCAGCTCAAAATCGCTTGAATAAATACCGCAGCGATCAACAAATAAATACAATATTTCAATAGGTTAATAATGCTTAACAAGAGCAATAGCGGTACGATGTGCGGCCCGGCGGTCCATACCGGCACACCTTTTAGAACAAGTAAAAACAGCACTAACAGAATTTCTAAACCGAGTGCGAAAACCAGGCTGGCGAGATCCAAACCTCGCCAGCCGGGAATCAGCCGGCGCAACGGCTTGACGGCAAAATCCGTCAAGGCATTGACGAATTCGGACAACGGATTACGAAACGGCGCTTGGAAATATTGCAAGAAAAACCGCACCAACGCTGCCAAAACGAATAAATCGACAATCGATTTGAGCAAGAACTGTAATGCTTCGTTAAACACAGCCGCTACCTCGATTTGCCGAATTCAACGCCCAACTCACGCGAGCGCACGGCGGCTTGAAGGACCGCGTCGATGAACTGTTGGCCAACTTTAGATTGCTCCAGCGCCAGCAACGCGCGCTCGGTCGTGCCGCCTTTTGACGTAACGCGTTGCCGCAGAACCGCCGCGCTGTCGCTGCTGCCGATCGCGAGTTTTGCCGCGCCGCTGAAGGTATGCAGGCTTAACGCCCGTGCGGCGTCGGCATCCAATCCCAAATCCCGCGCCGCTTTTTCCAACGCCTCGATGAAATAAAAAACATACGCGGGGCCGCTGCCGGAAACCGCGGTGACGCTATCGATCGCTTCTTCATTCGCGACCCAAATGACTTCGCCTACCGTTCGCATTAAGTTTTCCGCGAGCGTGCGATCGGCCGCCGACACGCCCGGCAACGCAAATAATCCGGAGATGCCGGCTTGCACCAGCGCAGGCGTATTCGGCATCACGCGCACGATATTTTGATAGCCGTTGAGCCAGCGCGATAAATCGGTCAAGCGGATGCCGGCGGCGATGCTGATCAGCAATTGGCTGGATAATTTTTCTGCAATCGATTTCGCGACGTCGGCCAATTGTTGCGGCTTCACCGCAAACACGATCAGCGGCGCGGCCAGCACCTCGGCGGTCGCGGCTGCGAATACTTGAACATTAAGTTGTTGCGCCAAGCGCGCGCGCGCTTCGGCGACGACTTCGACTACGCCGATTTCACCAGCCAAGTTGCCTCGCTGCA
The DNA here is from genome assembly GCA_031406045.1 of Pseudomonadota bacterium. Lineage (GTDB taxonomy): Bacteria > Pseudomonadota > Gammaproteobacteria > Burkholderiales > JALYOK01 > JALYOK01. The sequence continues at coordinate 2,132 of JANOGO010000275.1, read as the reverse complement.
ACAATCCGCCGATGATCGCGGTGGCCATGTTGCCGCCGCCGATAAATGCAATTTTCATAGCTAAATTTTATGCCTTAATCATCGGCTATGTTAACAGGCTTGGCGTAATCTCGCGGCCCAAAAATGGCAGTGCCGATGCGCACAATCGTCGAACCTTCGGCGATGGCGGCATCCAAATCGTCCGACATACCCATCGAAAGTGTGTCCAATGGATGGCCGGCGTTGCGCAAGATTTCGAACTGCTCGCGAACCTGGCGAAACGCCGTGCGTTGTTTATTCGCATCATCGGTCGGCGCCGGAATCGCCATCAGGCCGCGCAAACGGAGCTTGGGTAACGCCGCAATTTTCGAAGCCAGCGCCGCCAATTCCGACGGCGAGATGCCGCTCTTACTGGCTTCACCGCTGACATTTATTTGCATGCAAACATTTAACGGCGCTAAATTTTCCGGCCGTCCAGAGGCAAGGCGCTCGGCAATTTTTAGCCGGTCGACGCTGTGAACCCAGGCAAAATTTTCCGCGATCAACGCTGTTTTATTGCTCTGTATCGGCCCGATAAAATGCCAAATGATCGGCAGATCGCGCGTATCCGCGATTTTCGTCAAGGCTTCTTGCAAATAGCTTTCGCCGAATTCAAACTGACCGGCCGCGAACGCTCGCCGAATGGCGCTCTCCGGCATGCCTTTGCTGACAGCCAATAAGGACGGGGCTTTCCGGCCATGTACTTTCGCAGATTCAGCCATGCGCGCACGAACGGCTTGAAGGTTTTGTTCGATCGGGATCATGGCGCGAGATGCCGCGCGGCAGCGCGACAAAAGCGTATCAAAAAAAAGAAAAAGGGCTTAGAATTTAACAAACTTGCAAGAAACTGTTAAAGTAACTTCCAATTCATCATCGCTCGACCGTTTGCGGCGCATGCCGCTTTTCAACAGCACGGAAATTATAATGGAAATCTCTGAGCTTCTCGCCTTCTCCGTCAAGAACAAAGCATCCGACTTGCATTTGTCGGCGGGTTTGCCGCCGATGATCCGGGTGCACGGCGATGTGCGACGCATTAACGTGCCGGCGCTGGAACATCGCCAAGTGCACGGCATGGTGTATGACATCATGAACGACGGTCAGCGCAAATTCTACGAAGAAAATCTCGAATGCGATTTCTCGTTCGAGATTCCAAATCTGGCACGCTTTCGCGTCAACGCCTTCGTGCAGCAGCGCGGTGCGGCGGCGGTGATGCGGACGATTCCGTCGAAAGTGTTATCGCTGGAGGATCTCAAAGCGCCAAAAAGTTTTGCCGATATTTGCGATCAGCCGCGCGGCTTGGTGTTAGTAACCGGGCCAACCGGCTCGGGCAAATCCACCACGCTCGCTGCAATGGTCAACCACATCAACTAGCACGAATACGGCCACATATTCACGGTGGAAGACCCGATCGATTTCGTTCACGAGAGCAAAAAGTGTTTGATGAATCAGCGCGAGGTCGGGCCGCACACGCTGTCCTTCGCCAACGCGCTGCGGTCCGCATTGCGCGAAGACCCTGACATTATTCTGGTCGGCGAGATGCGCGATTTGGAAACGATTCGTTTGGCTATGACCGCGGCGGAAACCGGGCACTTGGTGTTCGGCACCTTGCATACGAGTTCGGCGGCCAAAACGGTAGACCGGATCATCGACGTGTTTCCGGCAGCGGAAAAGGAAATGGTGCGCGCCATGCTGTCGGAATCGCTGCGCGCGGTGATTTCGCAAGCGCTGCTGAAAACCAAAGATGGTACCGGCCGCGTGGCGGCGCACGAAATCATGATCGGTACGCCGGCTCTTCGAAATTTGATTCGCGAAGCGAAAGTCGCACAGATGTATTCGGCGATTCAAACCGGTCAGAGCCTCGGCATGCAAACCATCGATCAATGTCTGACTGATCTGGTGAAGCGCAATTTGATCATGTCGAGTGAAGCAAAGAAATACGCAAACAATAAAGATATGTTCCAAGGCTAAGGCTTTCGATATAAACCAAGGAAACCGGCATGGCTGCTTCACAAGAGCGCGAAAAAGCGCAAAAATTTATGTACGAGCTATTGCGCTTAATGATTGCGCGCAAGGCGTCAGATCTGTTTATCACCGCCGGTTTTCCACCGGCAATG
>JANOGO010000191.1:0-11106 GCA_031406045.1 Pseudomonadota bacterium | reverse complement strand
CGACATACCCTCGGCGGCCAGCAGCACGATGCGAGCGCGCATCTGAACGCGCGCTTCGACACGCTTGCGCTTGGAAAGAATCCGCAGACGTCGATCATCGTCGGCACTCAACTGGACTGGCTTGGCAACTCGCATGGCACTCCTCCTAATATGCTTGGAGGTCAGAACTTCATATAAGTTCCGTTATTTATGACGCAATACACTAGGCGGTTTGCAGCCAGACCTTGTACGCATCAACGTCGTAGCGCGCCAGGCTGAGCAAATGCGCGGTTGCATCGACCATGCGTTGGTGTAGGGTTGCGTCGTCCGCCAGCTTCTTGTCAGCGTCGATGCGCTTGGCGACCCGCTTCAAAGCACGCGTCGCCAACGTACCCTCGTCTGGCGCCACTACCGGCTGATTTGCTAGACCAAGCGGATCCGCGGCGGGAACGAACGTCGGCGTGAACTTCAGTGCGAGTGAAATCAGGTCTTCGTTCTCCGCGCCCTTATCCACGCGGTAGCCAAAGACGCTGCGGAGTTCCACGGAAGTAGGAGGCTGGTGTTCGAGCGCCAACGCCACGAACCACTTGCAAAGGCCTGTGAGAAACACCGGAAGCAAGCCGGCCGACGTATCCGCAGCGGCTTTCAATGCATCAGCGGTTTCGATGTCGAAGCAGTCACGCGATGCTTCCCGGAACGGCGCGCACCGCGCCAGATTCGAAAGGTACTTGCCAAGCAATGCCTTCAGAACCTGCTCATTGACATTGGGCTTATCCGCGCGTGTTGTCAGGAACAGCAGCCACGGATTCATTCCTCGCGCTTGCAGCGCCATGAGGCTGCGGACAGCTTCGTAGTAGCTGTTGTCCAAGGTACCCGGAGCCTGCGCGCCGAAGCCGTCGCACAGGTCTAGATTGATCACGTCATAAGGCCCGAGTTGGCAAGCTTTGCGGAAGGCAATCGAGTCTAGGTTGGCTACCTGCGCAAAGTTGTCGCCAATCACCTCGGACATCTGATCAACGCGGGGCAGCCGCCGCACTTCGTCGAGGGAGACGTTGAGTTCGGTATGCGCCCTGCTGGCAGGCCGGGCACTGCTGTTGAAACCGAGGAACCGTAGTTCGACGTTCTTGGCCTGACAAACCGCCGCATGGAAGTGACGCAGATCGAGGAGGTCTATGCCAGGCAGCCCGAGATACTTCAGCACGCCGCCCGCCGGCGGCGCGTCGCTGATCATCCGGATGATTTCGTGGCACCACTGGTGATGCCGGACGTACTGCTTGCGCGGCCGGTGCCAAGGCAAGAAATCCTTGGCAGCGGACGGCATCGGGGCTTCGTACGAAACCACCTCGACGATGTCGTCCGCGTGCTCTTCGTCATTCGGGTCCGCAGCGTTCATCATTCTTCGGGCGCATCAAGAATCTCGTAGATGGCCCTCAGCAGCTTTTCCTGCTTGCGTTTAGGCACTGCGTCCAGCAGTCCAAACGATGCGAGCACCTGAGCGATTGCTTTCAGCTTTTCCTCAAGGATGGCGTTTCGAGCTTTAGCCTTTGACGTCTGGGCACGCGGCCGGTCGGGGACGATGGCGGCTCGAGAGTAGACATACGACTCACCCGCCGCCACGGACTTCTTTCCAGTCTCAGACAGTTCAATCGAAGGCGGACGCGCTCCAGGGTCGTCAGCCTCCCGCTCCCACACGTCACTCGCGACACGCTGAATCTCGGAGACGGCGGCTCCCTTGCTCTCACCCCGCGTGTGCTCGCGCAGCTCGCCCGCTACGCGCTTTTGTACGGTGGCCAACTGTCGAAGGGCGCTGTGGAGCCACTTTGTTATGTAGACGGAATGAGGGTGCGCGCTGTTGAACGACTCTCGATCAATGTTGAGCGCGCTATCCAATCCCTCGCTGACGAAAATCTCGCAAGTGATTTGCCGCAGCCGCGTTAGCTCAGATGTTTGGTACCGCATGAACGTCGAATCGAACAGCGTGCCGCTCGATCCGTGAATGCGCACCAGCGACCCCTGGTGCTCTACCGGCGCCACCTTCGGCGTCCAGAATAGGTACGCCTCGAACGCCAGTGGGCCGCCGCTCAGTTCGCGCGGCAGTTTCTTAAACTCCTCCCGGCACTTGCCGATGAACACCAGCGGATGCTTCAAGGCATTGTTGGTCGTCGGCAGACCTTTGAATTTGAGCGGCCGGGCCAGCTTCAAGTCGTCGAAGAACACATCGAAGCCACCAACCAACCCGACCGGGTCATGGAGGTCCGCCTTCTTGCGCAGCCGGGTTCTGCCGACGTCAAGCTTCTGCGCGGCGCCCTTGGGCAGGTTCGAAAGCATGAAGGCTTCGGCCCCCCCATCAATGTCCATGTCGAACAGGTGCCCGTCGACGTACGGCAAGGGGACGGCTAGGCTGAGCTGCCAAACCATGCGCAAGTAGTAGTCGAAGATGCGATCGAGCTGCGGGTTCGGCGTGGACTGCTCGACCTCATCCCAGACCGACTGCACCAGCTTGCTAAAAGCCTCACTGGGCGGGTCGCCTTTCTCCCAGGGGAGCGACCAAACCTTGCCCGCTGTCTTCTTCAGTACGTCGCCGCTCGTGTCAACCCGCCCAATGTGGAAGTGCGGCGGCTCGATAGCGAGCTTCTCCTCCATCTCAGCTTGCGATTCGTTCTGCTCGATGGCGTTCCAGATGTCGCGGCTGCGCAGCGTATCTCGCGCCTGTGGCCGGATGCTGGTCAGAACAATCGTCGTGCCATGTGAGGCCGTATCGGTAGCTTTCTCGCGCCAGATATTCACTTTGCCGGACTCGAACCTTCTCTCACCATCGTGGCTCGGCGCAAGGTCCTCGTCGGCGTATTGCCGCAAGGCAACGGTAGCAACGGTTCGGTGGTCGTCGCCTTTGACCTTGGTGATGATCTGGAACGTGTGAGTCAGCTGCGAAACCGAAAACAGCCCGATGCCGATCTTGCCAATGAGGCGCCTGCCATTTGGGCTGCGCATCGGGTCGTCCGAAGCCGTAACGCCAAGCCCGGGTCCCGCCTCGCTTCGTTTTGCGCTGCCTCCAATGTGCAGGAGCAAGTGGGCCAGCGCTTCAGGCCCCATGCCATGCCCATCGTCTTCAACGGATAAGCGCTCGAAGCGCGGAGCATCGGTCTTGATTACGACGCGGCTTGCATCGGCGTCATAAGCATTGGAAATCAACTCTCGCAGCGCCGAACCTGGCTGCCGATAGATGCCGTCGGTGACGCGCGCGATCACGCGCTCATCAGTTTTCAGGGTTGTCTGGACAACGTCCTTCGTGCCGTGGCTCGCCCGAATCGAAGCCACAAGCCCGAGCTCGTCGTGAACCTCGGTCACGTGCGGCTGCTTCCCCGGCATGGTTAGCGGCCGTTCAGCGCGCGTCTTACCGCTAGGGCAACGCTTCGAGCAAGAGGAGGCGGAACAGCGTTTGATACCTGCTCTACCTGTTCCGACAAGTTGCCCTCCAGGACAAACGTCTTTGGGAATCCTTGCAACAGCAGTGCCTCGTAGATGCTGAGCCTGCGATGCCCATCGGGATGGACATGGATCTCACGGTGACCGAAGGCGATCGTGCGGCTCGGCGAATCCCAGTCCAGCCTCTTGAAGCTGCGCTGTTCGGCAATCTCCGGCCGCGGCATCTCGAATCTCTCAGACTTGGGCTGCATCGTCCAATGGTTCGGATGCACCGGTATGTCCTTCGGCTCCAGCCCACGCTTGAAGTAGGCTGGGTCTTTAAGGCCACCAATTGCCTGCCTGACCGTCGCCAACCCCTTGCGCTTGCGAGGCTTAACTTGTGAATAGCACTGCTGCTTGCGCATCCCAGAGAGAACCACACGCCGACGGTTCTGAGGCACGCCGAAGTCAGCTGAACAAAGCTCCTTTTCCGTGACATGGAAACCCAATGCCTCGATCCCCTTGATCAGTGCGTGGTATGTCTTTGCGTGCTTCTTGTCGCGGATGCCGAGAACGTTCTCGAAGACGATGAACTCGACCGTATACACCCGCTGAAGCGCCTTAACGATGTCGAGGTACAGTTTCGGAAGCTTGTTTCTCGGGTCGCTGCTCAGGGATGTCACATTTGCGCGCGAAAAGCCCTGACACGGCGGTCCACCGATCACAGCAATGCGCTGCTTGGGCTCCAGCGCTTTCTTCACCCGCTCAACAACACCTTCGGGTCGCAACTTGATGAGATCGCCCACGACGGCCTTGGTGCGCGGGAAGTTCTTCTTGTGCGTGCGGATTGCCGCATCGGCCGCGTCGATTGCAACGGAGATCGTGAATCCGGCTTCCTTGAAGCCCAAATCGAGCCCGCCGGCGCCGGAGAAGAGGCTAATTATCTTCGGCAGCATCTTGCGCGAAAAAGCCCCAACAGGACGCGCAATTTGCGAAACCGCCTCTGACGGATCGCCTGACGAGGACAATGCGATCTGAAAATCTTCGGAACGAATCATCGCGCCTTCGCCCGCTTCATCTCATGCTGGGCTCCGCTAGGACTCCAGGCTGCTTTCCGCTCTGCGCCGAGATACTGCCGCAGCGCGTCGCGTATCACCCATGCGGCCGAGACATGGCTAGACTCCGCTGTCCTTACCAACGCCGCGTACAGCTCTTCGGGAACTGAAACCGTTGTGCGGACGGACTTCGTCATAACAATGCGCACTTCCTATACGAGATGCATCATCTTACATCACATTGATTCGCTGCGCCAAACCATGTTTCGGTACTACAGTAAACCGATCAGATTTTCGACACCCGGCTCAAGTACGGCAAGCTGCTGTCGCTGAGCCGCCTTTCATTGTACGCAGCTTCGCCCTTTTGCGGTTGGATTGCGCGCACAGAATGCCGACGCGCGCAGAGCTGAAGTTCGCGAATGTCGGCTTAGAAATTCGAGCTATGTCAACTTTTGCGGACCGCTACATGTTGCGCCGCACAACGCAATTCACACTGTGGGTCGAGATTCGGCAGTTTCACGAGCAAGAATTCGAGATTTTTGGTAAGCGTGTAGCGCGCCCACCTTCACTTACAACGTTGAGGCGCGTATAGCGTCGGTATGCAACGGCAACAGCGAATCAATTTCGCTGTTCAGGCAGGTCGGGAGTTTTTCCAACGTATCGCGCAACCACGCGGCAGGATCCAGGCCATTGAGTTTGGCCGTATCTAGCAACGTTTGAATCGCAGCGGCACGTTTGCCCGCGCGTTCCGATCCTGTAAATAACCAGTTCTTTTTGCCGAGCGCGATGGGCCGAATAATGTTCTCCACCGGATTATTGTCTATGGGAAAACCACCATCGGTCGCGTACCGGCTCAAGGCCGCCCAGCGTTTTAAGCTGTAGTCGATCGCCTTCGCCAACCCACCGCCGTTGGCCACCATCACCCGTGTTTGGCGTAGCCAATCATGCATCGAATCCAGTAAAGGCTGTGCTCGTTCCCGCCGCCATTGCGTGCGCGCCTCAACCGTCATATCTCGCCCGTGCGCCTCAATGACATACAACGCTGCAATTCGGTTCAGCGCCTCTAACGCAATCGGATTGGCCTGCGCCACATTCAGATCAAAGAACTTCCGGCGCGCGTGTGCCAGACAACCCAGTTCGATCACCTGGTCGGCAAACAACGCTTTGTAACCACTGAAGTCATCAACCATGAGATGGCCTTTCCAACCTGCGAGGAATTCTTGAGCATGCCGCCCAGCACGGCTCATCTGATAATCAAATACCACAATCGGCGGCCCAGTCTGAAGCACATTACTTCGGTACGCCCACAGATACGCTCGATGGGTCTTGCCCTTGCCCGGATCCAATTGAGCTACCGGGGTTTCATCGGCATGCAATACGTTACGTTCAAGCAATAATTCCGCCAGGCGCTCGGCCAGGGGTTGCAGCGCTACGCCAATACGGCCGACCCACTGCGCCATGGTCGAGCGTGACAACATAACGTTATCGCGTGTTGCAATCTGCTCTAGCCGGTAGAGCGGCAAATGATCTAAATATTTGCCGATGAGTATCCAGACGTACAATCCCACGGCGGCGAGGCCGCCATCAATGACTGCCGGCGGAATCGGCGCCGCAGACATCGTCTCGCAGCTACGGCAGGCGTATTGCGGACGGATGTGACGATGTACAAAGAAACGCGCCGGTTCGACATCGAGCTGCTCACTCACGTCCTCGCCGATCTTAGTCAGATCATTACCGCATTGGTCGCAGGCGCACGATGCCGGTTCGTGGCGATGTTCGATGCGCGGCAGATGATCGGGTAATGGCTGACGGCCGGCACGAGGACGCGGTGCGCGGGGCACTAGGGATTCTCTCGGCACGGCGCTCGCCTGCTGTTCGGCTAGCTCGGCTTCGGCGGCCGCCAGATCACTGGCCCAGGTTTCCTGGAATAAGTCTCGCTGATCAGCGGTTAGGGTTTCGCTGCGCACACCAAATCGCATCCGGCGTAAGTGCGCCAGCTCTAAGGTCAGTGCTTGTATTTTGGTTTGCGCGGTGCGCAGTTCGGTGTCGCGGCGAGTGATTTGCTCGGCCAACCGAGTGGCTTCGGCGGCGTCTTTTTGCGCTTGATCAACCAGTGTCTGAACGGCGCCGGTGATCCAATTCGCCAGCGCGGGATCGGGGTTAAATCGGGCCAGTTCAGCGGCTAAATTCATGTGAGAATTATACTCGAAAATCGGTCGGAAAGCCGCATGAATAGGCGTTTTACCTCAACTATATTTGCACTGTGTTGCGACCTTTACACACGCCAATGCGACAGCGGTTGCGCGGATAACTTCTGCCAGTCGACACCGGTGATAAGCCAGTTCCATTGCGCCTGATTCAGGGTGCAAATGACGTCGGTGCCGTACGGCCAGGTGAAGCGGCCGCGATGTAACCGGCGCGCACCGAGCCATACGCCGGTGCCATCCCAAATGAGTAGCTTGAGTCGATTCTGTCGCCGGTTTCGGAAGGCATAAGCGCTGCCGTCACATGGGGCTTTGCCGAGGGCTTCCTGTACCAGCAGAGATAATCCGTCAATACCCAGGCGCATGTCGACCGGCTGAATCGCCAGCCACACCTGCTCGGGCCGCAGCGTCATGGGAGTTGACGTAAGACATCGATCAACCAGCGGGTATTAACATTCGATGGCAACTGCATTTCCCAGCCGGACGGACTCTTTAGTTTGATGGATTCGGGCGGCGCGCCACGGGCAACATCAACGCGGTGCTCTGCCGCTTTCACTGCGACGGGAATCAGGGTGATGCTGTTACCACTCGCCGGTTGCTTCACCACCTTGATGTCGGCGTGACCCGGCGTGATCAGCGGCCGCCAGTAATCGAATGTCGTCGGCTTGAGTCCTTCGCGTTGGCAATACGCGTGGCGCGACAGCCCGCTCGTCCGCCATGCCTTGATGTGCTGCTCCCAGTACGCCCACTTCACTTCGTCTTTCGCCATGCACGTCTCCATCCGTCAAAGCGAATAAGTCTGCTCAACTTATTTACAAAATTCTAGGCGGTCGCGCTACACGCTTACGATTTTTGCCCTACAAACTGCAGCTTAAGATAGTTGTTGCGATTCGTGTTGATCAATTCTGATCAAACGTAACGATACCGCTACCTTTCACGAGCAAATAAAGATGTTCCCGCAATGGAATAGTGCTGCTATAATTATCCTATGAGGATATGGTAGCCAATGCGCTCAACAGATGCTGAGTACACGTTAGAGTTTCTGCTCGACTTTAATGGTCGCGTTCATCGTTATGCCGGCGGTTATTGGCTGAAGTTCGATATCGTAAGAGTCCCCGTGACCGAAGCGCGGCCGCACGGGTTGGATTACTCGTTTACATTACACGATCCAGACAATCGCAGACTGATTGGTTTTGACAATGCCCATGGCATTTCGGCCAAAGGCTCGCGGTTCAAGAAACGCACCAAGGCGATGGATCATTGGCATCGAACGGAAACAGATGATGGACGGCCCTATGCATTTATTGACGCCGAACATTTGATTGATGATTTTTTCGATGAGGTCGAACGAGTGCTAACGGCGCGCGGTGTACCGTTTGATAACATCGAAGTGATTGAAGGAGATCGACCATGAAACAAGTCAAGATTCAAGGCCATGCGGCGTTGCGCAAAGAAATGAAGGCCGTTGCCGGCGGCAAAGCAGCGACGCCGAAGAATGCCGGCGGAATCTCGTTCGACTCAGTTGAGGCATTGTTGCGATTGTTAACGCCGCAAAATCGTGCGTTGCTCGCCGTTATCCGCGACAAGAAGCCTCAGTCGATCGCGGAACTGTCGGAATTGACGGGTCGCGCCCAACCGAATCTCACCCGTACGCTAGGTAAGCTTGAAGCTATCGGATTCGTCCGCTTCACGAGCGTGAATCGGCGCAAGATTCCGACAGCCGCGGTTCGTTCATTAAAGATCAATATTGATCCGTTTTCGCAGAATGATCGGTTGGTGTTGGGATGATTTTGTTGTAGCGCATTTCTGAAATATTCTATTTGAGTTGCCCAACGACGGCTTCTTGCTAGGCCAGGTCGGATCCAGCGGCGACTTTCGGGCAATCTTTGAAATTGGAATAGACGTCGGCTTTCGCTGCCGACTGAAATCGGCAATTCACAGTTTTACAGGTAAGCCGACTATTGCACCGCACAATGCGGTATCGGCTCAGCTTCTCGAGGCAATTGAAGAAGCACGTATAGGCCGAACTTGCTGTACCTTGATATGTCCTAACTTGTTTTGGCTAAGCTGCTTTCGGAATTTTGACCTTAAACTCAACCTGAATTTCTGCGCGATCCATCATCATCAGCAATGCGGCAATCGAGAATCGATGTAAACGACCGCGCAATAAATCATTAATCCGAGGCTGGCTCACCCCAAGTTGTTTCGCCGCGTCGAGTTGACTGAGTTTACGGCGTTCAATGAAACGTTCCAACACCGCCGCCAATTCCGCGCGGCGTTTCATTTCCCGCGCTTCTTCGCCGTCGTAGAGTGCATCGAACACATTGTCGAACTTTTGCATCTTCATTCTGAACTCCTTTCTTTGGCCAATGCATTGAATCGCCGGCGCGCTAGATCAATATCCGGTTTTGGCGTTTGTGCCGTCTTTTTCTGGAAGGCGTGGAGGATGTAGATTGCCTCCGCGAACTTGGCCACATAAATGATCCGAAATTGCCCGGCTTCTTGAACTCGAATCTCGCGCACACCCGCACCGATGGTATTCATCGGTTTCCAGTCGGACGGATCCGACCCACACTGCACCCGGAACAATTCACGGCCCGCGACCGCTTTTGCCTCTTCAGGAAATTCGCGGATTCGTTTTCTGGAATCGCCCACGAAGACGGCGGCTTTGATCATGCTTGGTATTGTATATCCATATGAATATATTATCAATGATGCGTAGCGAATCTCGGCCTCATCTCGAGATGACTTCAGTATTTGTTCTGGGAGACCGCGGCGTATCGACGAAATAGGGGTGCCGATGGTTGTTATATTGACGGATCCAGGTTTCCACTTCCGGCCAAGGCTCGATCAGCATCGCATCAACACATTTCTTGACCAGGTATTGCCAAGAATCCGCGTAGTAACGGTCAATCGAATGCCTCAGCCAGCCGCGAATTTCAGAAAGCCACAATCAACCAAATCGGTATTGATGCTGGTTAGAAATCGTTCGGCGTGTTAGGCTCAATTTAATTTCCAGCGATACCGTCCGACAGGTCAAATGAGCGCAGAAAAAATTCAAGTCCGTGTAACGAGCAGCCGTCAAATGCTCGATGTCGTTGTTTTCGACAAACGCCTTGATACGATTCAAGTCGTGATTGGCGAAGGCGAACACAGCGTGCGCTGCGATTTGTTGGTGAACGAGAAAGGTTCGGTATACGTTGGCAACGCTATGGGACGCGAAATTGTCTACGAGCGCAGTCGCGAAGACGTCAAGGCCGACCTCGCGCGTGCGGTTGGCTTTCGCGATTTTCAGCGAAAATGATGTTCGATGATCGAATCTGTAACTTCGCTCCCCTTGACGCCAACTGACACAAAAGTTCCACTGGCCTATCGCTCAGTGGGCAGCGTAGAATTGATGCGCGAAACGCGCTTAACCCTAGGATTTACTCAAAATGAACGCCCCGGAACGCCTTCCTACCGATACCGACACGCCCTTCACCCACCGTGCCCGTTACTTTTCTGACGACAATGGCTTCAACTTCCGTTGGCCGCCCGTGCCTGTGCGCCAGTTTCTAGCGGAGCGTGATCGAGCATTTGATTCCGCCACGCCCACCGGCATGATTGCCTTGGATACCTCGGATGCGCTTGGCACGCCTTTTCCGGCGACCACGCCGGCCCTGTTGCTACGTTATATCAAGATTCGTGCAGGCGAAGAATTGCGTACTAACCTCATCGCATCAGGCGAAATCTGCTATGTCATTAGCGGCAGGGGCGAGAGCAAAAACGGTTCGGACACGATTACGTGGCGCGCAGGCGATATGTTTTTATTCGGCGGGGGACGGGAAACGATCCACCGTGCGGTGGGTGGTGATTGCCTGCTGTATCTCGGCACCGACGAGCCCTTGCTGGCGTATGACGGCTTACGGGCGCCCGCGCCCGGCGAAGCGAAAGTCGGCACGACCCATTGGCCTGCGGCGGAAATCGAGCGTCGCCTGGAGATCGAGTGGCAACGGCCGTTGACGGACGCTAGCACTGGCCGTTTCGTGCTATTTGGCAGCGAAGCTTTGGCGCCAAGTAACAATACCTTGCCGTTCATTATCGTCGGGATAAACACGGTTGCAGCGGGCAGCGACCAGGTTGCCCATCGTCATAACGGCGTCGCGGTCACGTTAGCGCTGCAAGGCGAAGGCACCCATTCCGTCATCGACGGCCAGCGCGTCGATTGGTCCACCGGCGCGGTACAGATTACGCCCCCTACCACGTTGCATTCGCATCACAACCGCGGTACAGACCGAATGCGCGCGCTGATCTTCCAAGACGAAGCGCTGCACTACTACACGCGCACGCCTGGCTTCAGCTTTGATTAACCGCGGAATCGCGTCACGTGGCTGAGCAGTGAAGCCCGAGTCACCCGAACCGAATTTTGACCCCGACGATGGCGATGCGCAGCGGTGTCGTCATGCGGTACGCGCCTAGGCGGC
>JANOGO010000172.1:0-3126 GCA_031406045.1 Pseudomonadota bacterium | reverse complement strand
AATTGCGTTGCGCCCGGAGCATGTCTACACCACAGCCATGCGCTATATCGAAGCCGGTGTGAAGCAAATGATTTTGCCTAAACCGGTGGTCGTGGACCGCACGCAGTTGGAGCGGCTGAGCGCCGCAGTGGCACAGCACGAAGTCAAGGCGGCGGTGGCATCGCAGTGGCACTATTCCGATATTCCCGCACTGCTTCGACGCGAAATTCTCCGGCTCGCCGGTCAACCCGGCGCCGACCTCAACCAACTCAAACTACATAAAGTGGAAGTGGAGTTTTCTAAAGAGAATGGCATGGCGATCTCCACGACACCGCCGCTATCGGAAATGCCCCATGTGGTGCAATTGCTCAGCGCCATTGGCTTCATCGATTTGGAACAGCATCGGCCGCAAGTGCAAGGTAATGACACGCGCGTCGATGTAATCTACCGGCCCGGCAACATTGCCGAGGGGATTCACCTACGCTCGGATCTGAATTGGCATCCAGGCCAGATGGTCAAGGCGCACTATCCAAACTGGGATGTACAAAAGCGCTTGCTGAAAGTTTATCTCAGCGACGCACCCGACGAGCCGGCGCTGGAAATGGATTTTTGGATCAAGTTTGATCGAAGTGGCGATGTCGCCCTAAAACCCAGCAAGCTTACCTTGCGCGAGCGCAGCGGAAATGGTCAGGCGACCCGCTTGACGCGCGAATTCGTCGACGACCAATTACTCAATATGAACCGAAAAATTTATGCCGCCTTTCGCCAAGACTTTGCCCAGTTTCAGCGTGATCCGGAAAACTTATCACTGACGCGCTACGGGGTGATCGGGCGGCAACTCATGACCATCGAAAGGGCCTGGCGCCGAATCGTTGATCCGGTTGAAAACGCCTCTTTCAATATTCGTGAAGCCTATTCGCCTATGCGCAAAATACGTCTAGGATGATCTTTTGGTAATGCATGCCCCGCAAGGCAGCATCCATGCGCCTGCTGGCACGATTACAAACTTGACAATAAACACATAGTCATTGCGAGCTGCCTGTATCGGCGCGGCCGATACAGCTCACGGACCATGAACCGCAGGGGGCTTAAACCTAAGCCTACCCTCACCCCCGCCCCCTCTCCCGCCGAGCGGGAGAGGGAGTAGTCCCCTCGCCCCTTTGGGGAGAGGGGTGGGGGTGAGGGGCAAGCCATCCTAATACCATCATCGGTCAAATCGGGTTCATGGAAAGCGAACGCGAAGCGTTCTCGCGCGCAGCGCGCATTGGCGGTTGTAGGGTGCGCAAACGGTTTGATCGTTTGCCCACGCGGGCGTCAATCAGAGGTTCAACTTGAAAAGTTAATCGGCTCGTTGAACCTTTTTTGGGTTCGGCGGGAATCACCGGGTAGAGACATTAACTTTCCATTAGGAGAAATTCATGAAAACATTCTCGACATTATCGTTGCGCTGTTGGGCAAATATTTCACTCGCAGCATTTATTGCGTTGTTGTCGGTTACGCCCGCATCGGGACAATCGTTGGCTGCTCTTGACACCGGCGACGACCCGCGCTGCGCCAAAGATGGCGCGTGCAACTTGGCGGTGTGCAGCGCAGACGCCGATCCGGACTGCCACGATTTGGATTTGCCGCCTGGCGCGGGCGCTGATCCGGTCACCCCGGCCACTACGATTTCCCTTGAAACCGATGAATGTAGTTCTTCACAGGAGGTGGACATTCTCGCCGTTGCGTGGAATATTGCCGATGACTGGACTAACTTCGAGCGCACGGTTGAGGCGGCGACGGGCACCAGTCTTGGTAACTGTACCCGTGATCGTTTCAAGGTTAACGGCAAAGTAGAGTGCTTGGCGAAATACGACTGTAAAACCAAAAATGGGAAGAGCGAGTGTAAGCTCGGCCAGGCGTCGGGCCTCACGAAAAAGATCAAAATTTACCAGTCGTTCTTCGACAAGGTCGCCGGCCTAACGCAGCCGATCCGGCGCGCCTGTTATGCTGGACTCATGGTGCACGAGTTCGCTCATACCTGCGAACGCTATGCGGAGCGCGTACCGGAGGCGAGGGCCATCGCCGCAGTCGATTACTGGAAGGCAAGGTTTTCACCGGGAAGTGCGGTGGATGCGGAGGATGATTGCGGCTTCAATGATTGAGCGAGTTCGGCGGGCGCGAGCGGACGCAAATAAAAAAAGCCGGTAACTACCCCGGCTTTTGAATCGAGCATAAAATTGTGATTCGATTACTGCGTCGGTTTCAAATCTTTCTTAATGAAGTAAGCCAGCGTTTCGATCATCTCATCGTCGATAATTCCCTTGAATGGCGGCATACCTTTTCCCGCGCGGCCATTAGTAATCACTTCAATTAACTCGTCGTGGGTCAGCGGTGAAACGCGTAAATCCGCGCCGTAGCCGCCTTCGCTCGGGCCACCGCGACCATCGTACTTATGGCACAACACGCAGTTAGTTGTGAACGACTCCCGCCCACCGCCACGCGGCACTTTGATTACCGGCCGGTCTTCTTGAGCGAAAACTATTGTGGTCGGAATAAGCAATGACCACAACGACAATACCGCTACGGCCAGCGCTTTCGCGCCACCGGTACTACTTTTTTCTGTTTCGATCTTTGTCATACTGAAATCTTCAAAATAGGTCAAGAAAACGGGCCGACGCCATTGCGCGCCAGCCCGTACTCGTTACTTTTTTATTTCGGCAATTCAAACACGTAAAGCATGTTGCTCGGTACTTGCGATTTCAGTTCCGGCGTGGCGCTAACAAACCACTGCGGCCAAGCACCGCCCAGGCCCACTTCGATAGCAACATATTGCTTGCCATCGGCGCTGTAGGTCATGGGTGGCGCATTGATCGCGGAGCCGGTTTCGAAGCGCCAGAGTTCCTCCAACGTTTCGGCGTCCAACGCGACGACTTGGCCTTCCGCATAGCCGGCGAACAGCAATCCGCCTGCGGTAGTCAAGAATCCACCCAATTGCGGGTGAACGGTATGGCGCTTCTTGGCGATTTTGCCGGTACGCACGTCGATCGCGGTGATGCTACCGGTCAGGCGGCCGCAGGCTGGATCTTCGAACGTTGAGAACGGCGCGCCGCCGAGGAAGAGTTGACGCGGCTTGTGCGCGCCCGCTACGACCACTTCGGCAAATGC
>JANOGO010000149.1:0-13036 GCA_031406045.1 Pseudomonadota bacterium | reverse complement strand
TGCTCGATCATCGCAGTCAAACCGATGGGCTGTTAATCGGCGAAGTGGAAACCATTGCCCACGACGAACCACATAGCATCGCGGCCGAGTTTGCCACCTGTGTCGATGTACTCAGAGCGATCATTGAAGGCGTGGGCGCGCAACATTTTCTTGAGCCCCTGCAGTTCGACGATGGCGCCTGGGTCGGCAATCGCCTTGCGGAAGTGCTGCCGTTGCCACTGCCGACCAAGCAGCGGCTGTTGGAACTACTCGACGCCAACATGCGGCTGGAAGAGCTTAAAGAAATTCTCTATCGCCAAGACCTGATTTCGTGACCGCGAGAGAGTTGACAGGTCGTTGGGTGCCCCGCATTATTCGGTCGACATTGACGCGGGAGAGGCCGCCATGAATATACTGCTGGTCGACGATCACGGAATTTTTCGCGAAGGAATGGCACTACTTCTGAAATCACTTGACCCTGGGATCACCGTTGCGCACGCGCGCTCCGCGCGCGAGTGCCTGGACAAAGCAGCGATCGAAATCTTTGACTTGGTGCTGCTCGATTTAGGGCTGCCGGACAAGCCTGGCCTGGAGGCGCTGTCCGATCTTAAACACGCCCATCCCGAACTGCCGGTCGTGGTCTTGTCTGGCCAGGAAGGCCACGACACCGTGCTCGATTCGATCAAGCGCGGCGCCATGGGGTTCATTCCAAAATCGTCCGATGATCCCAAGCTGCTGTGGCATGCTCTGAAAATGGCTGTCTCGGGCGCGGTGACGGTACCAACGTCCATGACCGCTTCTGCGACAGCGCCGCGCCCAGACTTGGATCACGCTTGGCCCACGCGAGCCGAAGATTTGGGATTGACGCCGCGGCAATTGGAAGTGTTGCGGCTACTGGTGCAAGGCTTGCCGAACAAGAGCATCGCACGCCGTCTCGACATTGCCGAAACCACCGCTCGCGGATACGTCAGCGAATTACTCGCCGCATTCCGAGTCACCAATCGAACGCAGCTTGTGCTAGATGTGGCGAAGCGCGGGTTGCTACTTGGAGCGCCGGCGACACCGTCGACTGAATCCCGCGAGTAACCCGGAAATGTGCGGCACGCCTCACGAAACATACTGCCGCACCGGCAGAAGATCTTCCAATACTTCACGCAGCGCACCAGTGACAATCGGTTTGTAAATCAGCTTGACCGGTACCTTCGAGTCATCCAGCCTCACCGGAGCAATGGGTTCTCCGGTCAAAATAAGCACCGGTATCGGTATAGACAGACTCTGTTGCATCAACCGAGCGATGTCCAAACCCGTTTCGCCGTTGGCCAGGCGCCAATCCGTAATCAGTAGATCAGGCAACCGCTCGTTTTGATTGACGGAGCGCATGACTTCCGTACCCGAACCACCCCCTTCGACCAGGCAACCCCAGTTTCTCAGGAGTTCAACCAAGCCCTGCAATACCCGTGGATCATCGTCAACCACTACCACATAGGATCCCGGTATGCGCTCCGAGCGCGGCGAAACGTCCAAGGTTAGCAAAGGCATATCCCGGTGCGCCGCACGCGGCACTTTAACGGAAAATCGCGAACCGAGTCGGTCGCGCGAATAGAAATCGAGATGATGGCCTTCTAACATTTCGACACTGCGGCGCACGATGGCAAGCCCCAAGCCCATGCCCTGCTGCTGATCGCGCTCTCGATTTCCCACTTGGAAAAACTCCGAGAAGATATCATCCTGGTGTTGTGGCGCAATGCCGATGCCCGAATCATACACAGCGATTTCGACTGCATCGCGCCGCGCGATCTCGCCCAGCACGATGCCACCACGGTTTGTATATTTGACCGCATTGCTGACCAAGTTGCGCAACGAGCGTCCCAATAACACCACGTCGCTGCGGACATAGGTCGGCGCACCGCGACTCAATCGCAACCGCAGTTGGATACTTTTCTGCTGCGCCAGCGGTTCAAATTCGGCGTGAATTTGCCGAAGCATGTAGCTCAGATTGATGTCAGTTACCTCTGGCCTAACACCACCTGAATCCAACTTGCTGAGATCGAGAATCGCATTGAACGAAGCGCTCATCGACTTGCATGCGCCCTCGATCGTTTCCGCCGCCTGGCAGGCGGCGCCGCGGTTATTAAGTTCAAGCGCTACACGTAGATTACTCACCCAAAGATTAAGCGCATGCATCGGCTGGCGCAGATCGTGGCTCGCTGCGGCGAGAAAGCGCGATTTGTCCAGGTTGGCGCGCTCGGCGTTTTCGCGCTCCGCTTCTACTTGCGCGTAGAGGCGTCCCAGTTCCTCGCTCATGCGATTCAAGTCGCCGGCGAGCGCGCCGAGTTCGTCGCGATTGGGAATGGTGACGCGATTGGCAAAATTGCCGATCGCGATCTCACTCATGCGGGATTCCATTTGTTTGATCGGACTAATCAGCGACCAGGAGATCATGTACCCTAATCCCAATGCTAGGATAAGGCTGACGATTGCGCAGGCGATTACCGTCTGACGCGAACGTAAATAGGCGTTGTTGGCGAGTTCGATGCCCCCGACTAAATCCGCTTCCGCTTTATTCACCAGTTCGTTAGTCAGCCGCTCCAGACGATCCGCAAGCGGTGATGCCACGCTGAGCTGTAGTTTCCGGCCCTCGTCGGATTTGCCTTCACGGATGAGTTCCACCGCGCGCGTGACTATTTTGATGAATTCTTCAAAGTCGATCCGCACTCGTCCCATGACCTCGATCTCATCCTGAGCAAGGAATTGCAAGCGATCAAGGTCGTAGCCGAATTGTTTGAGTTGTCGCAGCGTTGCGTCTAAGCGCCGTTCTTCGGGTTGCAACAATGCTGTCGATACGCCATATAATTGGGTAATGGAATCGTGACTAAGCTGGCGATAAGCAGCGATCTTGCGCTGCAACTGTGCTGTCTCTTGTGCGCGCCGATTCATTTCGGTCAACGCATTCAACCCCACCGCAGCGGCACTCAACAGCAATAGCGCAATCAATAGAAATGCCGCCAGCAGCTTGGTGTGGATCGTGGCCCGCAGCCGAGCCACCCAGCGCGGCAGCGATTGCATCACGGCGCAGCAGGCTCCCGAACTAACGACTGCAAATCCGCGAGCAACTCATTTGGCTCGAAACGCACGCCCATGTATTGCACTCGAATGACGCCAGCGCGATCAATGATCGACGTGAGGAAACCGTGATCAACATCGTCCGCAGTTTTCTTTGCTTTGACGAACACGCCATATTGCTTCGCCAGTGCGTGGATTTGTTTCGCGTCACCGGTCAAGAACGACCAGCGCGATAAGTCCGCGTTGTGCGCGTTAGCGTAGGCTTTGAGCACGTCTGGTGTGTCATGTTTCGGCGTGAGGCTGATCGCGACAAATGCAACATTGGGGCTAATGTCGGCGGCCAGCTTGCGTTGCACGCTGACCAGCTTTGCCGTAAGCACCGGGCAGGTATCCTGGCAGGTAGTAAAAATGAAGGTGACCGCGACGACTTTACCGTTCAAGTCGCTTAGTTTAAGTTGCGATTTGTCTTGAGTCGTAAGGTGAAAATTAGGGGCTGGACCGATTCTCGGTAGGCGAGAATCGTTTGCCGAAACTACAAATTTGCCGCCAATGCAAAGCAGCAATGCGATTAATAGCTTCAGTGTGAAATTCATCGTCAACGCTCGACAATCGCGGGTTTTCCAGCACTGAATGCACCGCAAGTGGCATAATAAGTTCCAGAAACATTTGGAGTCCGGCAATGCTTATTCAGGAATACGGCCCCATCTCTACTGAAGAATATCTGCGGCTTGAGGCGCGAAGTCCGATTCGGAACGAATACGTCAGCGGCGAAGTCTTTGCGATGACGGGTGGGTCGCTTCGGCATAACGTTATTGCGGGGAATTTGTTCGCTACCCTCCATTCGCATTTGCGCAATACGCCTTGTCGAGCGTTCATCAATGATGTTCGCCTGCGAGTAGCGAAAGCCAATGCATACTATTATCCAGACCTTCTCGTCAGTTGCGGGCACGATGCTCAGGCGATGGATCTCGCCTCGGGTGAAGTTAACGATGCGGTGTTGATAATCGAAATCCTCTCGCCAGGCACCGAAGCGATTGAGCGCAGAGAAAAGTTGCTCGCCTATCGCACGCTCACCTCTTTGGCCGAATACACGCTCATCAGTCAAGACCAAGCGCGGGTCGAAATTCACCGGCGGCGCGGCGATATTGGTTGGGAAAAGATCGAGTACTCCGGCGACGAAATAGTGGAACTCGCGTCGGTCAAGCTCGCGATAGGCATGCGCGACATTTACGAAGGTGTGCCGATCGAAACCTTGATGCGTGGACCGGGCGACGCGTAAAGTCCACGATCGATTACCCCCTCCTTTGCGCGTAGCGCGGGGGAGGGTTAGGGAGGGGGCACTCGACACATTTTTCATTGCGATCCTTTTTCCTTCGTATGGTCTCCAGCGGTCGTTTCCAAAACCCGAAGTATTTCCTCCAACACGTCCTCAGTTTCCTGCAACACCTGATTGTTCCAAAACCGAAGCACGGTAAATCCGATCGCCTTAAGTTCGGCATCTCGCTGAACATCGTAGTCGTTATCCTGATGCTGACCGCCATCCACCTCAACCAACAACTTTGCATCCATGCAAGCGAAGTCAGCAACATAACGCCCAATCGGCACCTGCCGCCGAAAACGAAAACCACCGAGTTGCCGCAGACGCAAATATCGCCACAAGTGCCGCTCGGTATCAGTGGGTTCGTTCCTCAGCGCTCGGGCGCGGCGTTGCGTGGTCGGGTTACGCATTGGCGTTTGCTTTCTTTATAAAGCTCACCCCCACCCTCCCCCGCTTCGCAAGGAAGGGAACAAAAGAAACTCCTTCCCTTGTCCCTCGCTCTCTGAGGGACAAGGGAAGGCGGGGATGGGGGCGCTCTCATGTGGAAAAGGCTTCCCCAAAATTATTCCCAGCCCAGTCGAAAGTTACTCAGACTCAAATATAATATTAGATACTCAATATATCTACTCATAAACCAACCACCATGAAAACCGCAAAAATATTTCAACACGGAAACAGCCAAGCCGTCCGCCTGCCAAAAGAGTTCCGCTTTAAGGAAGACGAAGTGATCGTCAAGCGCCACGCCGGTGGTGTGCTATTGCTTCCGCGGCGATATTTGTTCGACGATCTGATGAGCGTGTTCGCCAGCTTCCAAGGCGATATCGAGCGCGGCAAAGACTTGCCGGCGCAACGCCGGAAGTTCTGATGCTGGTATTGCTCGATACAGATATTTGCATTCATCTGATCAATCGTCGGCCGGGTTTCGAGCGCGTACTGCGTCGAATTCCCGGGCGTTTGGCGAAATCTGCATTTCCGCAATTACTGTTTCCGAGCTTCGCTTCGGCGTTAGTAAAAGCGCGCGTGGCAGCACTAACGCAACGGCGTTGGATGAATTTCTGTCGCGCTTTGAATTGCTTGATTACCCGGTAGAGGCGAGCGCAAGCTACGGAAAAATTCGCGCCGATTTGGAGCGCGCCGGTACGCCTATTGGCAACAATGATTTGTTGATTGCCGCCCATGCTCTGGCGATCAAGGCCAACGTGGTGACGGCGACTATCGGCGAGTTTCAGCGAGTCAAGGGGTTGAAGGTTTTGGATTGGCTCTCCTAAGCTACCATTCCCGCGGAATTCAAGGGAAGTCGGCATGCCGGAGAGCCTTATGAATACTGGCTCCTGGCATGGCAGGCCTGTAGAGCTAGCCGTCATAAGCGTCTTCAGACAAGAAACATTTCGTCTCATGTTTTCAATTCCTTGCCCCCATTCCCTCAATAAGCGCCAATCTATTGCGTTAACAAAACTACAACCACTTTAATTTAACCATAGTCGTTTGGAGATGACCATGAAGACAATCCCTGCCGGAGAATTCAAGACCCATTGCCTGCGCATTATGGATGACGTTAACAAGCGTCGGCAGCCAGTGTTGATTTCCAAGAAAGGTGTCGCTGTGGCGAAGCTCGTGCCGATCGAGGGCGCGTAGCGCGACATTTCCGGATGTCTGACCGACGAAATTGAAATCATGGGTGACATCAAAGCGCCTTTCATCGACCGCAAGGTTTGGAAAGTCGATTGAGGTGATCGCGCCCGATATGCAAGTCTGGGTTTGGCTGGCAATCGAGCCCAAACGCCTGTCGCGCCGCGCCACCACCGCGATTCGAAAAGCAACCGAATCGGGCGGCATATCGATTGCCTCGATCAGCCTTTGGTAATTGGCCATGCTGTTCGCGCATGGGCGCTTGCGCGCGCCAGGCACGATCGAAACTGGCGTTCGATCGGTCGTCGAAAATACTGGGGGTTATCGTCCACGAGATTACGCCCGAGATTGCCGTGGTGTCGACCATGTTCCCGCAAACGTTTCCGTAAGATCCGGCCGACCGCTTGATCGGCGCTACCGCTGATTTGCTTGGAATGCCGCTTGTGACAAAAGATCAACCCATACTCGAAAACGAGCTGAAATCCGTGTGGTAGTTGGCGTATCACGCCTTCAACTCCTTTTTCAATGAATTCAAAAACCGCCAATCCGTGCCCTGCGCAATGAGTTTGTTCGGCGAGGTCTTGATCATGCCGACTTCGTGCAGGCGCAACGCGTGGAAGGGGACAGTGTCTTCCGGATTGGCGTCGCGCCAGCGCGCATAGGGCAAACTTTTAATTACTTCAAGTCCGATTTCGTAGCGCGGTTCGAAACCCTTCTCGACTAAGTACCGCGCAGCGCGCTCCGGTTCATTCGCACATAGGTCGGCGGCTTTCAAATATGCGCGCAAGGCTCGCTTCGCGGCAACTGGATAGCGCGTAACGAAGTTGCGATTCGCCAAGACCGCGCAGCAGAAATACTGCGACCACGGTCGATCCTCCGTCGTGTTCAAAATGACATGGCCAATCTTGCGCGCACGTAACTCCTGCGGCTGCGGGGCAAACGCCATGAACGCGTCCACCTTGCGGTCAATGAAGCGCTGCATCGCAGTTCCTGATTTATCGTCCGGCACCCAGGTTACGCTTTTCGGATCAATGCCAACATAGGCCAACATGCTCGATCGCAGCACGTGATCCGATCCACCCAACGTGTCGTACACCGAGACACGTTTACCTTTCAGATCCCGCACACTTTGAATGTCCCCGTGCGCGAATAGCTCGTAGCAGCCGGCGTGTATGCCGCCGAGAATAACGAACCTATTGCCACGATCCAGTGCGTAGACCATGGCAGGCGTTGCGTCCATGGTCAGGTCCGCGGCGCCAGAGTCGACACTTGTGAACGCTTCTGAAGTGGGTTGTCTAATCCACTCAATTTGCGTAAAGCCCTCTAAATGGAGGAATTCTTCGGCTAAATAAAGCGGCGCAACGCACACGGCGATGTCGTGCACCACGCGGATTGTTTTGACTTCGGGTGGAAATTCGGCGAATGTTGGCCGGGCCGCGCCAAGTAGCGCCGCGGCACTCAACGAAGCCGAACCCGACAGAAAACCGCGGCGATCTAATTTTCTATGATCCATTGAGCGTCTCCTTGATAGCCGCAACGGCGGGACAAACGAAGTTTACGCCCAACTTGAACG
This sequence comes from Pseudomonadota bacterium, assembly GCA_031406045.1. Lineage (GTDB taxonomy): Bacteria > Pseudomonadota > Gammaproteobacteria > Burkholderiales > JALYOK01 > JALYOK01. The sequence continues at coordinate 5,474 of JANOGO010000149.1, read as the reverse complement.
AAGTCGATCCTTACAAATGTAGTACTACATGTGTAGGATTGTCGCGCTGTTCCCATCGCGAAATAATACATAGAGCGTCGCAGTTCGCTCCGCAAAAATTCCCACTACCGATGGAGGAAAACAAACATGTGGAAACGTAATCTACTCGTCACTGCGCTTATGGGCGCCGGGCTAATCGGCGCGACGGCCTACGATGACTATCAAATGGTGCAATCCGAACGTACAAACCTGTTGCTGACAACCATTGGTGTTCCGTATTGCGCACCGCAACGAAGTGGGCCGCAGTACAAGACTTTCATTTGACTGGCGATGGCGCAGCAAGATTCCGCCATCAAGCGCTCGAAAACTGAGATTGGCCCTTTCAGCAATGCCGTTCCGGACGCTGAATCGATTGCCCATGCCGACGCCAATCCCGTTCTCGCGGATGATCTAGGCACAATGCATTACCCGATTACGACTTCAAATACAATGGCGCAGAAGTTCTTCGATCAAGGCTTGCGGCTGGCGTACGCATTTAACCATCTCGAAGCGGTGCGATCGTTCCGCAAGGCGCGCACGCTCGATCCGACTTGCGCGATGTGCTATTGGGGTGAAGCGCTGGTGCTTGGGCCAAACATCAATGCCGGCATGGACGCGGCTTCTGTCGGGCCCGCGTTCGACGCCGTTAGCAAGGCGCAAGCGCTGGCTGGCAAAGCCACGCCGCGAGAACGCGCGCTGATCGAGGCGCTTAGCGCACGATACGCGAAAGAAGCGCCGGCCGATCGCGCGCCATTGGATACCGCCTACGCGGAGGCGATGCAAAAGGTCGCAGCGGACTATCCCGATGACGATCAGATTCTAATGCAGTACACGGAATCACTGATGGACTTGCAGGCTTGGGACTATTGGGAAGCCGGTGGCGCCCAACCCAAAGGGCGTGCTGCTGCGATCATGACGCAACTGGAGAAAGTATTGCAAAGATCGCCGAATCATCCCGGCGCGATTCACTATTACATCCATCTAACCGAAGCCTCCAGCGATCCGGCGCGCGCCGTGCACCACGCGCAACGCTTAGGCAAGCTGATGCCCGGAGCCGGACATGTCGTACATATGCCGTTTCACACTTTCTTCCGCGTTGGGATGTACAAAGAAGCAATCGAGGTAAACCGGCAGGGCGTGATCGCCGACGAAAACTACATCAAGCGTGCCGCGCCAATCGGCATTTATCCGCAGGGTTACTACCCACATAACGTCCATTCGTTAATGGTCTCCGCACAGATGGCCGGCGATGGCGCGACGGTGATCGAGTCCGCCAATAAGCTGGAAAAAATTGTCTCTGACGCAGCGGCGAAGAACATCGCGTGGGTGCAACCGATCAAAGCCGCACCGTATTTCGCCCACGCACAATTCAGCGATGCGAAGACGATTCTCGAATTGGCCGATCCTGGCGCAGAGTTTCCGTATGTGCAAGCAATGTGGCGTTACGCGCGCGGTGTCGGGCTTGCGGCCGCGGGCGATGTACCTGCCGCGCAAGCCGAAGTTGATGCAATAGTCAAATTAGAACAAACGGCCGACTTATCCAATTTAAACACCGGCGGTGTGCCGGCAAAAGAGGTGTTGCGACTCGCGCAGCATGTTGCCAATGCCCGCATTGCGCAAGCAAACAATGATTTACCAGGCGCTATCGAGCATTTTAAAACGTCGATTGCGCTTGCCGACGCACTTCCCTATACCGAACCGCCTTATTGGTATTACCCTATTCGCCAATCGCTCGGCGCTGTGCAATTGTTATCTGGCGATCTCGCGGGTGCGGAAGAAACTTTCCGTGCCAGCTTAGTGAGAGCGCCCAATAATGGCTGGGCCTTGTACGGTTTGGAGGAGGTTTTCAAACGACGTGGCGACGACGTGAACGCGAAGGCCGCGCAGCAATTGCTTGATAAAGCGTGGCTTGGTGACGTGCGGACGTTAAACCTCGCTAGTCTTTAGCTGCGTATCGGTTTCTTGGAGTAGATATCAAAGGACCATGCCAGAAACCAATCGTGGGGCACCTCGTGGCATGGTATGCCCTGGGAGGCAGTATTGGCGGGACTCTCCAAGCAGGTATGTTCTAATTGATGTCCCAAGTTACGGTGTGAAAAGGCGCTGAGTTATCTCGTCTTCGGCCTTCCCCCGCGTTGCAGGGGCGGGAGAATATTTAGGGTTCTTCCCTTGCAACGCAGGGGAAGGGTGGGACGAGGTGGCTTGGGGCGATGGGGGGCTTAAGCCTTCAATTCTCTCTTTAGCTCATTCAAGAACCGCCAATCGGTTCCTTGCGCGATTAGTTTGTTTGGATGACTTTTGATCATGCCAACTTCGTGCAGGCGCAGCGCGTGGAAGCGCAGTGTGTCTTCGGGATTGGCGTCGCGCCAGCGATTAAACGGGAGACTCTTGATCACATCCAGCGATAATTTATAGCTATGCTCGTGTCCTTTTTCGACCAAATACTTTGCGGCGCGCTCAGGCTCATTAGCGCAAATATCAGTCGCTTTCAGAAACGCACGAAGCGCCCGTTTAGTCGCGACCGGATACCGCTGTGCGAATTCACGCCTGGCCGCCAGCAAGCAGCAGAAATACTGCGACCAGGGTTTGTCTTCCGCCGTATTAAGGATAACGTGGCCGATTTTCATCGCCTTGAGTTGGTGTGGTTGGGGTTCAAACGCCCAGTACGCGTCCACTTTACCGTCGACAAAAAGCTGTAATGCGGCTTTGCTGGTTTTCGCAACCGCCCAATTGATGTCGCGCTTCGGATCGATTCCGACATAGGCCGCGACGCTCGCTACTGAAATATGTTCGCCGGAACCCATCGCGCTAATAGCGACGGACTTGCCCTTGAGATCTCGAATCACTTGTACACGTTCATTGCCAAATAATTCCTGGCAGCCCGCGTGAATGCCGGCAACGGCTATGAAACGGGAGTTGGTGTCTTGATCTGCGACAAATGCGGGGGCCGTTACCATGGAAATATCGATAGCATCTGCGTAATTTACGATGTTCGCGGTGGATTTCGCAAACTCGACTTTGGAAAAACCCTCCGCATAGAGTAAATCCTCCGCTAGGTACTGCGGCGCCAGACAAATCGCGGGGAATTCCTCCAAACGTATTGTTGTGATTTCCGGTGGCGGGTCCGCGAACGCGTTTTTGGATTTACAAAAGAACGACGCCGCTGCTAAAGCAGTTGAACCGGTAAGAAAGTGTCTGCGCGTGAAGCTAGAATAATTTGATGTAGTCACCTCAAACTCCTCGAATATCGATGCCGACGGCCTCGGTTAAGGCTACGCCCAACGTGACGCCGATGCAATCCTACATATGTAGTGCTACATATGTAGGATTGGCCGCGGTTCCGAATTAGCAAACAATATCTCACGTCCAACCATTACCCCTCAAGGAGTCAAAGATGCGCGCTACCTCACTCTTGTTGTTCGCAAGCCTCAACCTCGCCGGCGCTGCGTTCGCGGCAGATGAATTCCAAGCCGTCAAATTGTCAGACATTAAATGGCAGCCCTGCGATCCAAAGAACCCGAAAGACGCGTGCCAGATCAACTATTTCCGCGGCAATCCCGAGAAGGAGCCAAACCACTCTTACTTCCGGGTTCCAAAAGGGTACATGTTCTCAGCGCATTGGCACACCAGCAATACCCACCTAGTTGTCCTCAAGGGTGTGTTTGTAGTCGGCGCTGAGAACGATACGAAAGGCACGGCGCTGCGCGTGGGCGACTTTGGGTACGAGGCTGCAAAATGGATTCACTGGGGCAGATGTGATGCGGAAGAATGCGTCGCTTACCTTTTTGTCGATGGACCGGATTCTTACATCGACGTGAAAGACCAGCGGCCGTGAGATTTAGGGATGATGTCTAGGTATGAAGCAGCTCCGCGTCAACCTAATGGCCCCCATCCCGACCTTCCCCCGCTGCGCAAGGGAAGGAGCCAAAATCTCTTTCCCTCCCTTGCGTTGCGGGGGAGGGTCAGGGTGGGGGCGGCGTAGCTTATAACTAGAATCTAAGCCGTCGCGCCGCCACACGAAGACCCCGCACCCGCAGTACACCCAAGGCAATGATCGTCAAAGCGAATGCGCCGCGATAACAGTTGCTCGAAATCAAAATCAAAAATGCTCGGCGCTTTTCCGGACTTGCCTTCTGCTTCGATTTCCAGCATTTGATTGAAGTCGCAATCGTAGAGTTTGCCTTCCCAACTGACGCTAATGAGGTTGCGGCACATCACGCCTTCCGCCGCTGTGGGATTAAATGCGGCCAGCAATCTATCCATGTAGGCTTCGTACTGGCCGGATTTATCGAGATGCAGTTTGAAGCGATTGATGGGCATGTTGGTGATGGTGTAGAGCTGGTTGAAGACGATGTCGAACTTAGTTTTCAACTCGCGTTTGTAGTCGGCTTCGAGTGCTGCTTGTGCGGCCGGCAAATAGGGGCCGACGGGGTTGTAGACTAAATTGAGTTTGAGGCCGGAGCCTTCGATGCCGTAGCCCAGCGAGTTCAATTTATTCAGACCACGTATACTTTTTTGAAACACGCCGCTACCGCGCTGGGCGTCGGTGAAATATTCCTGGTAGTAAGGTAAAGACGACACGACTTCGCAACGCTGTTCGGCAAAAAAATCGTGTAAATATTCTTTGCTCGCGCCGGTGATGGGATGACCGTCGTAGGCGACTGTAAGGTTATGGCGAACCATGACGTGTTTGCCCAGCTTGACGGCTTCGGTGACGAACCAATCAAAGTCCGGATGTAGTTCCGGCGCGCCGCCGGTGATGTCGAGCGTTTTGATTTGTGGATGATCGCGCAGAATCTCTAAACAGCGTTCAACGCCGGCGCGGGACAGCATTTCTTTGCGCGCGGGGGAGGCATCGACATGGCAATGGCGGCACGCTTGGTTGCATAGCTTAGTGATGTTGACTTGCAGTGTGTCGACACTGAGGGGCGTTAGGTCAAGTTCGCGCTCGTCGAGCAATCGATTGAAATCGTACTTTGATTGGGGCGCTTCGTTTTTTTTCAGTACTGCGATTGCTGCCATGAATTCTCCGATCGTTTTTTATAACACCATTTTCTTCAGATGATTTTGCATTTGGATCCCGTGGGCAAGTGTAATGCCCGCTTTCATTGCCGCCGCAACGTGAACGGCCTCCATCATTTGGTCAGGGCTCGCACCGGATTCCAAACAGGCTGTGGTGTAGGCATCGATGCAATAGGGACATTTTTCCGAGTGGGAAATGGCCAACGCGATTAACGCTTTTTCGCGCTTGGTCAACGCGCCATCGGTGCCGGTGACCATGCCGTAGTACTTGAAGAATTCGTCAGCAAGCGGTTTGGCATGCTCGCCGATGTTGCCGAATTTTTTGAGGTCTTCCGATTCGTAGTAGTTGCTCATGTTTCGTTGCTTTCTCGAGAAATTGATCCACTTGTTATCTTGGCAGTATACACACGCGCCGCACATTGCTACACGAATTT
>JANOGO010000108.1:0-16702 GCA_031406045.1 Pseudomonadota bacterium | reverse complement strand
AGGCCGTATGCCACCTGCGCGCGAACCGTGCTATTACCGAGTGATGCGATCTTGTCGAACCAGATTACGAACAACTGAGAAACAATCTTCTGAACGTCGCCTCTAAATTTGGTAGGGTTAAGCTCGGCAATGAGAGGCGTTGGATATGTTGCGAATGTCCGCCAAAGTGGACTTGACCACGCGTTGTGCACCGCATCGGTCGGGAACGGGTCGGTTCCAAACACTCACATTGCTGAACCAGACGCTTGAAAACGGTTACTTCTTGTTTTCCCTCAGCGCCGCCAACTCTTTCTCAAGCTCGTCAACACGCTTCATCAGGGCGTTAATTCGATTACTGAAGAGGCCAACATTAAAAAATTTGACGTCCTCGGCCGGCGCTTCAAGTGTGTTGCCGTATTCGAGCCATGAAGAATCGTAGAGCCGAACATTTTTGAATCCTAAATCTTTTAGCACCGCTGACGTGACGCTGGCGCGTGAACCGCTTTGGCAATAGACAATGGTCTCTTTGTCGGGATCGAGCAACGCGTACAGCGCGCGTAAGTCGGTATCCGGTTTAAGCGCGAGTGCGTCTTTTGAATTGGCCGGTGGCGCGCCGGGTTTGCGCGGCGGGAGTCCGGTAAAATTGCGTTCGTATGGGATATTAATCGCGCCGACGATGTGCCCGCCTCGCAAAGCACGGACGTCTTCGCCATCAAACTCGCGCTGGGTTCGCACGTCGAGAATCTGCACTTCGGAGCGATCGAGTTTACCGAGCACTTCGCTGGTCTCGATGGAAATTTCGTTGCGCGGTAGCAACGATAATTTGATTGGCTCTTTTTCGATAACTTGTGCGCTGATCGGGCGGCCTGCCGCTTTCCAATCATCGATGCCGCCGTGATAGACGCGCACGTTGTCCGCGCCAAAATACTGCAGGGTATACAAGCCGAAGTATGCGGACGGCGTCGCTTTACCGGCGTAAACGATAATCTCATTCGCGGGATTCAAACCAACGTTGCCGAAGATATCTTCGATCAATTCCTGCGGAATAAAGTCTTCGGAATTTTCACTGCGCAAAATTCGCAGCGGATCACCGATATTGACCGCGCCAGGAATATGGCCTTTGCGAAATTCTTCCTGCCCGCGCGCGTCCCACAAAATCGCGCCGCGCTGGATTGCTTCGACGACAAAGGCCGTATCGACGACTAGCGCCGGCGCTTCTTCGCTCGCGATCGCGATTGCGGCTTCATTCGTGCTTGGGTTCGTCCCTTCGTCGGCCAGTACCCCGAAGGACAGCAACAGCAAAACATAGGTTAACGTTTTCATATGGGCGAAGGGAATGAATGTTCCCGCATTATAAACACCACGGGGCTGGCGTGGCTTTCGCCCCCTCCCCAACCCTCCCTCGCGCGCGCTGCGCGCAAGGGAAGGAGTGCGTTTTTGTAGATTTTTAACTTGTTGCAGTGCTAAGCGCAGCGATTGCGGAATTGAAAAATCGCCATGGACAGGAAACCGATGAAACAGATTAGCGTCCACTCCGGAATGCTCAAACGCAAAAAAGTCCAACCTACTTCAGCGCATTCACCCGAGCCCTGCAATACATTGCGAAACACTTGCAACCACGGCTGGGTTTCCATCAAATAACTCAGGCCCGGCCCACATTCGGGGACCTGGTCTTTGGGCAAATGTTGCAGCCACACGTGCCGCGCGGCGATGCCGCCACCGATTAACGTGATGGCCAGCGCGAGCAACGCATATACGCGATTGCCCAGTGCCTGCGGATTGTGCACGCCGGCGACTAGAAAAACTACGCCGACAGCAGCCACCGCAACGCGTTGAAAAATGCACAGCGCACAGGGGTCTTCGCCAAGCTTGTGTTGCAGGTATAGGGCGAAGGCAATCAAACCGGCACAAACGGCGAAGCCGAGAAGGTAAATTATCCGGCGAGACAGAAATTGAGAAGTTGTGTTGGTCATTTGCAGCGATTTCGTTTGACGAATATCACGACACTTAAATTAAGATACATCGTAGATTTGGCGAATTGCTTGCCCCCACCCCGACCCTCCCCCGCGCAAAAACCGCGCAAGGGAGGGAGTGGATTTTTTGAGATGTTTCGCAATTTAAGGGTCATCGTTCTGTTAGGTTAAATACATTTGCGCCGCTCAGGAGCGGCGATTGCGCATTACCACCGCGACGCCCAGCATAGCAAGAGACAATAAAATCGTCAGAATGTTTCCGAACCTAACATACGGCGTCGCGCCGGCGAACCCTTGCGCGCTGCCATTCAGCGCCGTCGTTGTAAATTCCGGCGCGCGGCTGATGATGCGGCCTTTGTGATCGATGATCGCCGTCACGCCGGTATTGGTCGCGCGCACCATGAAACGCCCCGTTTCCAGCGCGCGCATTTGCGCGATCTGCACATGTTGCTGCGGCCCCCACGAACGGCCGAACCAACCGTCATTAGTAACATTCGCGAGCATCGTCGCTTCCGGTAATTTTCGGATAATTTCTTCGCCGAATAAATCTTCATAACAATTCGTCATCGCGATTTTTTGACCCGCAACCGCGAACGGTTTTTGATCGATGTCACCCGCGGTAAAATCCGCCAGTGGCATGTGCAATAAATCGTCGTAAATCCAACCGATCAGCCATTTTAGCGGAATGACTTCGCTAAACGGTACGAGATGCGCTTTTCGGTAGGTCTGGCGTGGCGAAGTGCCGAAGCTGACAACGCTGTTGTGATAAGTCGTCGGCCCGGTGGTTTCCGGCACGCCGATCAGCAGATCAGCTTTGTGTTTTTTTGCATGAGCATCGAATTCCGCTAGATATTCCTCGGGCATCTGTTCCAGAAAAACCGGAAACGCAGTCTCCGGCAATATGATCAATTGGCTCTTGCTCGCCAGCGTGAGATTGCGATAGGTCGTCAACGTCGTCTCGATCGTTTCTGGTTTCCATTTGATGTCTTGCGTGATATTTCCTTGCAATAAACTCACGGAGATCGCTGCGCCGATGGGTTGCGTCCATTCTTTGCGCGCGAGAAAAATATTCGCGCCGAACACCATCACGACCATTATTGCCGCTACTGTCGCGCGACGCCGATCGCGCGCCAACAGTGCGGAAAAAAGAGCTACGATTAACCCCGCGGCAATCGCAGTCACAAGCGAAACGCCGTAAACCCCAACGAGCGGCGCGTAGCCCGCCAATGGGCCATCCGCAACCTGCGCGTAGCCCAGGCTTAGCCACGGCAAGCCTGTTAATACCCAACCGCGCAGCCATTCGAATATCGCCCAAAAAGCCGGGATTGTGAGAACGGCTTGCAGCCATCCACGCGCGCGAGTTAGCGCTTGGAAAAAACCGGTCAGCGCGGGAAACGTCGCGAGAACAAGGCTCAACAGAAACGTGCAAAAAACCGCGAGTGCGGCAGGCATGCCGCCGAAATCATGGAGGCTGACGTAGATCCAGCGCATGCCGGTGCAAAAAAGACCGAGGCCGAAGGCGACGCCGATGAGGGTTGAATCGAATTTGGTTGGGTAGCGCTGCCAGAGAACGATTAACCCAGCCAACGTCACGATCGGCAAAAACGACCCATTGAATGGCGCGAAGCTAAATGCCGTTAGCACGCCGAGCAGTGCCGCTAGGATTGCCGGCAATACTATGCTGCGAATGGCCGCGATCATTCCGCTAAAACGCACCTACGATTTTTTAATCGCTTGCCCTCACCCCCACCCTCTCCCAGAGGGAGAGGGGAAATACTCCGTTCTCCCTCCGGGAGCAGGGCCGGGGACGGGGTAGCCCAAGGCTGACTACTGGCCTGGGGCCGTGAGGGATATGCTAAGTTAGAACCGATAAGCGCAAGCCAAACAAGTGTCATGCGTTCGCAGATTCCGGCAACTCAGCCTTCACGCGATCCACTAACAATACGTGCAGACGGCGGCTATCGGCGCGCAACACTTGAAAACTCAAGCCGTGCTGGTCGACCCGCTCGCCGCGTTTGGGCATGCGACCGAACAGATTCACCACCAAGCCGCCGACGGTATCGAAATCTTCGTCGCTGAATTTCACGCCGAGTTTCTCGTTGAAGTCGACGATTTCCGTCGTGGCCTTGACGCGATAGCGGCCGGTGCGATCGAGGATGATGTTGTCCTCGGCTTCGTCGAAATCGTATTCGTCGTCGATGTCGCCGACAATTTGTTCGAGCACGTCTTCAATCGTAACCAATCCCGACACACCGCCGTATTCATCGACGACGATGGCAATGTGATTGCGATTGGCGCGAAATTCTCGGAGCAACACATTGAGGCGCTTTGATTCCGGAATGAACACCGCCGGGCGCAGCATATCGCGCACGTTGAATTCTTCTTCGCCGGCATAGTAACGCAGCAAATCTTTCGCGAGCAAGATGCCGAGCACGTTGTCTTTGTTTTCATCGACGACGGGAAAGCGCGAGTGGGCAGTGCTGATAACGTAGGGAATAAATTGGTCAGGCGTTTGACCAATGGAAATGACGTCCATTTGAGAGCGCGGGATCATGATGTCGCGCACCTGCATTTCCGAAACCTGCAACACGCCCTCAATCATCGACAGCGCTTCGGCGTCGATCAATTCATTTTGGTGCGCGGTATTCAGGAGCTTTAACAACTCCTCGCGGTCTTCCGGCGCGCGCAATAAGAACGCCGACAGGCGTTCCATCCAACTAGGTCGTGGTTCGTCCATACAGTCTTGGGTTAAATCGATGCGTTACACTACATCGGACGCGCGGGGGCGTCAACTTTACCGGTGGTTTGTGGCGACGGCACTGCCAGGAGGCGCGCCCTGCTTGGCTCGCGGCATAGCATGCTTGGAGATCCGCTCTGGTACTGGCTTGCAGACCGATAGCGCTGTAAATTTATTTCTCAACGACATTGTATAATTTGCGCCGCCCCTTCCTTTTGTCATTCCCGCGGAGGCGGGAATCCATTTAGCAGTGGCCGCAACCAGCGCAGCATGGATTCCCACCTTAGCGGGAATGAAAGTTGACGGTCTTTACTTTTTCTCAGTGAGCGCTTTAACGATTTCACCGAGCTGTGTTAACTGTTCTTGATCCGCCGCGCTGACAGTTTCCGAACCCTTACAACGCGCATCGGTACGTTGCAATGCGCCGAACATCGCGCGCGTGACCGCAATCGCATCGCAGCCATGATCATTCTCGCAAACGAAATCGAATTCCGGTTTCGCTTTAACGTGACATGCGAAACAATTTAATCCGAAGCGATTGTTCACCTCGGCGAATCCGCGCGTATAAATTTTCTGGCCTTCTTTAGTGATGTCGATCCAAAAGAATTCCCAATCGCGCGTCGCCGGGCTAAAGCCCTTGTCGTGTTTGACCATCACTTCGTTCGGCATAATCTGCAACACCGAGCCGGCCGGATAATCGCCGGTTCCCGCGTTCGCAACCTTCACCGTCGCATCCAAATTGCCGAGCAAATTGTCGACAAAGAAATGCTTCACCGGCGTCATCTCGGTGATGCACTTGAACGAATTGTCGTCTACTTTAATCTGGCCGGGATTGTCGGCGGCATTCGCGTAACCGGCGAATAATAATGCCAGCGCCCAGCGGGCGAATGTGAAATGGGTGGTGGGTTTTGCTAATGAAGTATTCATAATAATTGCCTCCTTTTATTCGGTTGAATTTTAGACGCGATGAGCGATGGGCCCCGACGGGTTCAACGCACTGATCGCAACAAGAGTATACCGTATTCAAAACACGTCTGCGAGAAAGGCTGTGCCAAGAGACCTATGGATACTGGCTCGCAGGCCATGCGGCGCCGAGAGGCAAGTGCAATAAGAACGCCGGCGCGGTGCGTTGCTATCCGTTTGCTATTTCGGTTTTTTTCGCAGCGATTCGAGCAACGCGTGGAATCATTCCGATAATCAGCGTTGTTCCGCCGAGGATGCCCATCAACATATCTCTCAACGTATCGACCAGCCCGGCCTGGGAATGGCCGGCGAAATAGCGATCGTTGATGAACTCGGCGAATTCCCAAAATACCGTTGCCGCGCATGTCGCGAAAAATACCAGTAGCCCGTGCGTCAAGGGATGGAAGGCGCCCAACACCTTCAGTTGCGAGCCATTGATCGATGCGCGATGAAAGAAAAAGGCGATCACCATGCCGCCGAGAAAATGCATCGGAATATCGATTCCTGGAAGGAGGCGGTAGGCATCAAATACCCGCGACATCGCGACATGTAAGCAGAACACCGCGATGGGCGCCCAACCTGATTCCAGAACGGACTGGGTAATCCATTGACGATGGGATGCAGCAAGGCGACGCGTTGCCATTTTATTTCCTTTAAGCGCCATAGGGATTTGCGATTTTCATGCGTGCCAGCAACGTTACTTCGCGTTGCTCCATCACGTCCGCATCCGCGGGTTTCTCATGATCGTAACCTTGTAAATGCAACGCGCCGTGAATCACTAAATGCGCGTAGTGATGTTTTAATTCTTTGCGCTGCGCGCGGGCTTCTTTGGCGACAACTGGAGCACACAAAACTATATCGCCGGACAGCGTTCCGTCGGCGGACTCGCCATAAACAAACGTCAGCACGTTGGTCGCGTAATCTTTTTTTCGGTAGGCGCGATTCAGTTCGCAGCCTTCCTTCGCATCGACGATGCGCAATGTGACAATTGCATCGCGCTCCAGCGCGGCGAAAATCCAACGGCGAAATTGCGTGCGCGATGGGACCCATTGATGATCAGTGGCGTATTGAACGGCGAGAGAAAGTCTAAATTTGCCTGTGCCCGTAGCGGCGCCACTCTCCCTCCCCTTCAAGGGGAGGGTTGGGGCGGGGTGGCCTTGGGCCATGGGGATGGGTGTGTTCGGCACGGGACAGTAACCCATCCCCATCCTAGCCTTCCCCTTGAAGGGGAAGGGACTTTTTATGGTTGATTGCCCTTAGCATGACGTTCATAAGCATTAACGATAGCTTGGACGATAGGATGCCGCACCACGTCTTCCGATTGAAAGATCGTGAAGGCAATCGCTTCGATATCTTGCAACACATTGCGCGCGTCGATCAAGCCGCTCTTTTGCCCGCGAGCCAAATCGATTTGCGTGACATCGCCGGTGATGACGGCCTTGGTGCCGAAACCAATTCGCGTCAGGAACATTTTCATTTGTTCCGGCGTAGTATTTTGCGCCTCGTCGAGAATAATGAAGGAATGATTCAGCGTGCGACCGCGCATATAAGCGAGCGGTGCGATTTCAATCGTGCCGCGCTCGAAAAATTTTTCGACTTTTTCAATACCCATCAAATCGTACAGCGCGTCGTAAAGCGGCCGTAAATAAGGATCGACTTTTTGCGCCAGATCGCCGGGCAAGAAGCCGAGTTTTTCGCCTGCCTCTACGGCTGGGCGCACCAACACCAAACGCTTCACTTTATCGCGTTGCAACGCATCGACGGCACAGGCAACGGCGAGATAAGTTTTTCCGGTACCGGCCGGGCCGACACCAAAGGTAATGTCGTGCGCTTGAATGTTGTTGAGATACTCAATTTGCCGTGGCGTTCGCCCGCGCAAATCGCCACGGCGCGTGAGCAAAATCGGCGCTTGGAGTTTCTCCGCGCCATCGGGCATTGCGGCCGATACTTCGATCAAATGCAATTGCACATCTTCCACATGCAATTCGCGCGTGGCCGATTGGTAAAGCGCGTTAAGCACTTTTTCAGCTTTGGCCGCATTCTCAGTGATTCCTTCGATCTGAAAATTTTCGCCACGCCGCGCGATGGATACTTTGAGCGAGGCTTCGATTTGCCGCAGATGACTATCGAGCGGGCCGCACAAATTTGCGAGCCGTTGGTTATCGATGGGCGTGAAGCTCAGATCGATCGGTAACGTTTGAACTGCGGCTTTCAATGCAACACTAACTCGCCACGCAGCGAATGCGGCATGGCAGAGATAATTTTCACGTCGACAAATTGGCCGATCAAGCGTACTTGGCCCGGAAAATTCACCACGCGATTGTTGTCGGTACGACCAAATAGTTCGTCGGCATTTTTTTTCGCTGGACCTTCGATCAAAATTCGCTGGACCGAGCCGACCATTTTGTCGCTGAACGATTTCGATAATTCTTCGATTCTGTTTTGCAGACGCTGCAAGCGCTCAAGCTTCACTTCACGCAGCACACCATCCTCGAGATCGGCTGCGGGTGTGCCGGGTCGCGGGCTGTAAATAAAACTGTAGCTGCCATCAAAGCCGACGTCCTCGACTAACTTCAAGGTCGCTTCAAAATCTTTTTCGGTCTCGCCCGGAAAACCGATAATGAAATCCGACGAAATCGAGACATCGGGCCGCGCCGCGCGCAGCTTGCGAATGATGGATTTATATTCGAGCGCGGTGTAGCCGCGCTTCATTGCGGCGAGAATCGGATCGGAACCCGACTGCACCGGCAGATGCACTTGGCTGACGAGCTGCGGAATTTTTTCGTAAGCGTCGATCAGCCGCTGCGAAAATTCGCGTGGATGGGAACTGGTGTAACGAATGCGCTCAAGGCCGGGCATCGCCGCGACGTAATCCAACAAATGCGCGAAATCAGCGATCTCGCCGTTTTCCATTTTGCCGCGATAGGCATTCACGTTCTGGCCGAGCAGCGTGACCTCTTTGACGCCGCGATCGGCGAGATCGGCGACTTCGGTCAACACATCTTCGAAGCCGCGCGAGACTTCTTCACCGCGCGTGTAGGGCACCACGCAAAAACTGCAATACTTGCTACAGCCTTCCATGATGGACACGAACGCGGTCGGCCCGTCGATTCGCGCCGGCGGTAGGTGATCGAATTTTTCGATTTCGGGAAACGAGATATCGACTTGCGCACGGCCCGATTGGCGGCGCTTGGCGATCAAATCCGGCAAGCGGTGCAGGGTTTGCGGACCGAACACAAAATCGACATACGGTGCGCGGCGTACAATCGCGCGCCCTTCTTGACTGGCAACGCATCCACCCACGCCGATCAACAAATTCGGATTGAGCTGCTTCAAATGGCGAACGGCGCCTAGATCGCTGAACACTTTTTCCTGCGCCTTTTCGCGCACCGAACAGGTGTTGAACAAAATTACGTCGGCATCTTCGGGGGAATTGGTGTTCTCGAAACCTTCGGATGCATGCAATACGTCGGCCATTTTGTCCGAGTCGTACGCGTTCATTTGGCAACCGAAAGTTTTGATGTAGAGCTTTTTTGCCATCGACTAGCGCTGAATCGTCACGACTTCGCCGGGCGCGAGCAACCACAGATTATGAAGCAGTCCGGTTTGCGCTTCGATTTTGTAAATGATTTTGGCGCCGCTGGGTAGCGTTGCCGGTTGAATCAAACGGTTACCTTGATCGATGATGCGCGCCGCAGGCGCTAATTGATAAGTTGTTGAGCCGATCTTGACGAACGGTCGGTCAAAGCCGCGTAACGTTCCCGCCTTCGACAATGCCGGAAACTCGCGGGCGTGAGAATGGCCAATCAAGAAAACGCCGAGTAACAGAAACGAAACAAAGATGCGCACGCTAAAACGGACTCGGAGATGTTTCAATGGGTGTGCGGAGCTGGTTTCTGTGATAAAAATGAGTGGTGGCCAATCAGGGATTCGAACCCCGGACCTGCGGATTATGATTCCGTCGCTCTAACCGACTGAGCTAATTGGCCGCTTATTCAAAGTCTTAAATTATCGCTTGGCCGCCTGGCCTTTGTCAACGAAAGCCCAATACGTCTTGCATGTCATAAAGCCCTGAAGACTTCGTCGCCAGAAACCGCGCGGCGCGCAACGCGCCTTGCGCAAAGGTCGCGCGGCTCGATGCTTTGTGCGAAATCTCGATGCGCTCGCCGATGCCGGCGAACATCACGGTGTGATCGCCGACGATGTCACCACCGCGCATCGTGGCGAATCCGATGGTCGACGGATCGCGCTCGCCGGTGACGCCTTCGCGGCCGTACACGGCGCATTCGTTCAAATTACGGCCGAGCGCTTGTGCGACGACCTCACCCATACGCAGCGCCGTGCCCGACGGCGCGTCGACTTTATGACGGTGATGAGCTTCGACGATTTCGATGTCATAACCCTCGGACAACACGCGCGCCGCCATGTCCAATAATTTCAAGCAAACGTTCACGCCGACACTCATATTCGGCGCAAAGACGATGGCTATATCGCGACTTGTTTCGGCAATGATTTGCTTTTGCGCGTCGGTAAATCCGGTCGTGCCGATAACGATTTTTGTTCTGTTGGCACGGCAAACCTTCAAGTATTCCAAGGTTCCCTCGGGGCGAGTGAAATCGATTAGCACGTCATTCGCCTGCAAAACGACGGAAACGTTATCGCTAATCGCGACGCCCGTATGCTGGCCGATCGCTTCGCCTGCATCGCGGCCGAGCGCCGGACTACCGGAAATCTCGAGCGCCGCCGCCAGCCTTAGGTCAGCGGATTGGCGTACTAGTTCGACTAGCGTGCGCCCCATGCGCCCGCCACTGCCGGCGATGCAGACGTTAAGCACGGTCATTTGGTTTCGGTCGGCTCAGCAGGTTCTTTCGCCTCGGGCGCGGCATCGGGCAATTGCGGTTCGGCCATCGGCTCCAGAGCGGGAATATTCTGACCGATTAATCGCGACAATTTTTCGTCTTCAAATATCAGCGCCACATGATTTTGATCCAACATTTTGCCGCGCTTGTTTAAATAGTGAACGTAGTCCCAGCGGTTGGCATGGAACACATCATTGACCAGTGGCGTGCCAAGAATTTGCGCGGTCTGGTTTTTCGACATGCCGGATTTGAGTTTCGCCAGCGCTTCCGCACTAACGATATTTCCCTGCTGAATCGGCAGCCTGTAAGGGGTCAGCGCGCTACACCCGGCGGCAAAAATAACGATGGCAATCGATACTAACTGCTTATGTAAATGAATCGACATGAGGTATTCGCGCATTGGCGAGCAAAGATAACGGATAGCGCATTATAATGGTGAAAACTCTCGGAAGCGATGATCATGAGCGAGCCCAAAGATTTAAAAGATATGGGACTGAAGGCGACCTTGCCTCGCCTTCGGATTCTCGACCTATTCGAAAATACTGACGTACGCCACCTCACCGCCGAAGATGTCTATCGCCTGCTGATGAAAGAAGGCATGGATATCGGCTTGGCGACGATCTATCGCGTGCTTACGCAATTCGAACAAGCAGGCCTGTTGGTGCGGCACCATTTCGAAAGCGGCAAAGCCGTTTACGAACTCAATCAAGGCGGCCATCACGATCATTTAGTGTGCTTACAATGCGGTCGAGTCGAAGAGTTCATCGACGAAGAAATCGAAAAACGCCAGAGAAAAATCGCAAAAGAACGTGGCTTTGAAATTCACGATCATTCCTTGCACCTTTACGCCGACTGCATCAAAACCGGATGCCCGCATAAATCGTCGACATGAGCGCGATGCAAAAAATCGCCGGTGCGCTGTTATGTTGCATCATCGCAGTTGCGTTGCTGGCGGCAACCAATATAGCGGGCGCGCGCGATGCTGGGGGTGAGCTAATCAAGAATGCGATGCCCCTGATCGCGGTCGCCACGTTACCACCGGAAGGGCAAAAAACGCTGCAACTGATCAAAAAAGGTGGCCCATTTCCGTATCGCAAAGACGGCTCGATTTTCGGCAATCGCGAACGCATTCTGCCGCGGCAAACGCGTGGCTACTACAAGGAATATACCGTCAAAACACCCGGTGCCCACAATCGCGGCGCACGCCGCATCATCGCCGGCGAGGTTGGCGAATATTATTACACCAGCGATCACTACAACACCTTTCAACGCGTTGTTGAATGAGGGAATGCCGATCATGAAATCATTCAGCACACTGTTGGAAGAGCGCACCAAACCCGGCGTTTACTTGCTAAAGGACATGCCGCCCGTTAAAGAGGTAGAAAAACAAACCAAGGCAAAAGGCTTTTTGTTTTTTCATCTCGAAGGGAAAAAAATCGAGAAGAAAGAGCAATTCTTAAATCACGCGGCGATGGCGATGCATTTTCCCGAACATTTCGGTAATAACTGGGATGCGCTGGAAGATTGCCTGACCGATCTATCTTGGTTCGAGGAGGAAAAAGCCGCAAACGGCTACGTGATTCTGTTCGATCATTTCGACCCCTTCGCCGATCATCACGAAAGCCAGCTCGAAACCGTGGTCGAAATTTTTCAATCCGCGTGCGAATATTGGCATGATCAGGGCAAAGCCATGTTTGTTTTTCTGCATGGCAAGGGCGGTGCGGAGTTGGAATTAAGGACCATTTAGCCTTTGAATCACCGCCTGTAATTTTTGTTGACGTGCGTGATGGGTGAAAGCAAACGCAGAAAAATCGCCGGCCTTTCGGCCCCAAAAAGCCGCGATACCGAAGGCTCGATTTTGCGCGCGAAGCAGTATCAGTTGGCAAAAGACCACCACGCCGCTGCGGCGATTTACCAGCAAATCCTCACACACACCCCCGATCACCCGGAAGCAAATCAACTGTTTGGTTTAGTGCTCATCGAAATTGGGCAATTCGACTTGGGTGTTGGATATCTCAAACGCGCAATTGCGCTACAACCCGGCGATCCCGTGTTTCGTTTTAATCTTGGTCGCGCTAATTTATTAGCCGGCGATCCGGAACAGGCAATCGGCAATTTTGCGGATGCTGCAAAGCTTAAACCGGATTACGCGCTCGCCCACTACAATCGTGCCGCGACGCTAGAATCTATGGGGCAGCATGAAAACGCCGCCGAGGCCTTCCAACTGACCATCGCCGCAGACAATCTGTTACCCAAAGCACACGCCGGTTTAGCGCGGATGTTGTACTACCTAGACCGAGTAACGCAGGCAAAACAGGTGCTCGAGCGTGCGACCAATCTTGATCCCACTATATTGTCTGACGGCGCAATGGGTTGCGCTGGTGCAAGCGTTGATCGTGACGCGTTAGCGATCGCACAAAAACAGACGTTGCGCGCCTGCGGCGATAGCCCATTGTTGCAAAGCGCTATTCAACAACGCGAACTCGTTATCATTGATGACTTTGTTTCAGATCCACACGCTTACCGCGAATGGGCGCTTTCCCTTGACTATCTGGATCGCAGCCACGGTGCGGTAAATTACCCAGGCATTCAAACCAAGCCACATCTTGGCGAAGAAATGATGCGAAGGATTTGCGATGCGATGGGCCGCGACATCAAGTGGGCCTGGCCCGATCATGGATCGTTCCGCTTGAGCTTTGCCGATTCAAAAGCGAAGAGCGATATCCATATCGATGAAGATTCGGGGCGGCCCACCTACGCCGGCGTGTTGTACTTGAGCTTACCGGAACACTGTCAAGGCGGCACGGCGTTTTGGCGTCATCGGGAAACCGGGTGGGACAAAGCGCCATCGGCGGACGAAGCTCGCAAGTCGCCTTACGGCACGCTAAGAGAATTTCAACGCCGGCGGATTTCCAACGACGCAAACGTCAGTTTTTCAGATCTTAAGCAAGGTCGTGGCGATTGGGATTTAGTACTTGAAGTCCCTATGCGGTTTAATCGTTTGATCTTGTACCGCAGCGATTACTTTCACTCCATCAGCGAAGTGTTCGGCGATGCTAAAGATAACGCACGGCTGGTTCAGCTCTTTTTCTTTGAACGTTGGGCACCGAGCTAAATCAGCTCGGATTTTCACTCAATGTATTTGCGATGCCTGGAGAGGCGCTACCATAGCGGCTCTCCAGGCATCGTCGAATCATTGAGCGCGCCTACGCGAGGGGACAACTAAAATTCGTAACGAATCCCGGCCTGAACTAAGCGCGGGGAGCCCACTTGAATTCCGCGAGTCCGGTCGACGATGTAAACCTTATCGGCGAGATTTTTAATCGTGAAAAACAACGACAGGGCGGGATCACTAAACTTGTAGTTAAGCGCGAAATTGTAAACGGTATACGCACCGATTTTTCCGATCTGTCCATTCCCATTCGCTACAGGCGTTTCGGTGTTGGCGAAGTCGGCGAATTGTTCGCCCACATGAACCGCTTCCACTTGACCCGTGACGCCACCTCGACCATAACCGATGGCAAGCGTTGCTTGTTGTTCCGGCGCATAAGGTTGCCGCTTACCCGCTTCGCTGCCGCTAACGACCGCACCGCTCACCACCTGCGTAAATGGCGTGGTTTGCTCGGCCGTCGGTAAATACGTCAGCGCGAAACGAAAATACAAACCGCTGGTCAGGTCAACATTTCCACCCAGCTCGATACCTTGATACAAGGCTTCGCCCTGGGAAAGCGGCACACTGCCGTTAGCGATACGGCCGACGGAAATCAGGCGGCTGTAGTCATTGCGAAACACGGTCGCCTGAATATCAACGCCGGTATAGGGCGTTGCGCGAACGCCGAACTCGTAGTTGGTAGATTTTTCCGCATCGACGTTGGTGCTGGTGCCCGTCGTTCCATTAATGATGTCTTCAACTCGAGGCGGAGCAAAACCCTTGTGAACACCGGCGAAAATTGTGTAGTTCTGCGTTGGATTGAACGTCGCGCCCAGGCTAGGTATCCATTCACCGATTTTGTCGTCAACTTGTTGCCCTAGTATATCGTTCTTGAATTCATTCTCAATACCTTCGTAACGTACTCCAGGAGTAATCGACCACTTAGAAATCGTAAAACGGTTCTGCGCGAACAACGAATAAGCTTTCGTCGCGCGATCCGAATTTTCGATCAGCGTTACACCATTCTGAATGCCGGGCTCCGTGCCGTTACGTTGAATACGATCTTGAGTCTCCATATGCAGCTTCACACCGGCATCTAATTCATTCTCGATTCCGAATGCGGAATAAGCCAACTCAAAGCGCGGCTCGATGCCGAAAAACTTGTATTGCCGCAACCGGCCTTGCATCGAACGGCAACGATCTGGATCGACCGCAACACCGTTGTTACGATCGGCCTGAAAGTTACCGGTAACGCCGACGTATCCCGTGCAAGGGTTGTCGTTAGTCGCACTGAGCTGGCGCCAAAAATCGCGATTGAACCACTGGAAATAAGCGTTCGTGATTAAAGAAGCGCGATCACTAATTTGCAAATCATGGGTTAGCGAGGCAGCGTATCGCTCAATCTTGAAATTGTCATTCTTGAACGGGTTGTATCTCGGGCCCAAGTTATTAAATTCGGAGTCTGTAATCCCCGTGTAAGAGACGTTTGAGTCTTCATTGTAATAGCTCGCGCGCGCGACAATTGCTTGGGAGGCATTAATCTGATAAAGCCCTTTTACATTTAGATCGTGCAGGCTGGTGTGCGTGTTGTCTCTAGAACCGTCTGCTTGACGGTGAACGTAGTCGAGCAGCAATCCGCCGCCGGATAAGCGAAAATTCGCGTCAAAGAAATCTCGATTCCCACCGGAAATTTGTGCGCGCCCTTTGAATTCTTTGGATGGAACAGCCGTAATGTAGTTGACGACGCCGCCAATCGTTTGTGGCCCGAATAACGTTTGTCCGGCACCTTTGAGCACCTCGATTCGATCATAGCGATCTACCGCGGGACTATAAAAAGTCGCGTTGTCACCATACGGCGCATAGGAAAGTGGAACGCCATCTTCCAGCAGCGTGGTTTTGGTTGAACGTGTAGGATTCAATCCGCGGATGCCGATGTTCGGGCGCAGGCCGATGCCTTCTTCGTCGCGCACATGTACACCCGGGATTTTGCGAAGTGCTTCCGCGCCTGTAAACACTCGGCTGGTCTCGATATCTTTTCGGTTGAGAATATTTCCGCTGCCGGGAATGTTGTCGAGGTTATCGGGATTGCCGATGACGTCGACGCGAGGCAATTCATAAACTTCATTGGGCTCAGGCGCCGCTGTCTGAGCGAATAAGGTTTGGGAAAATATCGCATGCGCCGATATCAACGCAACAACCAGCCTACTTCTGTTTAACATTTCAACCCTCTTTGTGATTTTCCTGGACCAAATCTTGGTTCAACTCGTAACCGTCGATCGATCCGATCAAGAATAGATTTTTTAGACTTAATCAATACTAGTGATTACCGTAACGCCACGGTTTCATTTTTTATAGCAGCGCTTTGCGCCAATGCCAAATTTCGTGCGTGATTATCATTATCATTTACTATTGGGGATTATGCGTTAGCGAAATCTGAAACTCAACTAAATAACGTGTCGAAAATTTTTACAGTTTTTTTGCGTTAGGTGATGGAAAACCCGATGTTCTTCTTTAATCGTTTCGAAGTCGCCGAACGCCAAGCCGAGGCGATCCGCTTCATTCTCAAGGCCTCCCTACTCAGCAAATAAGCAGTGCAGCACATCGCAAGGATCGCTATAAAACGCCTTTGAAAAATCTCCCACCTTCGGCAGATTCTCTTGTCGAAAAATCTTACAGTCGGTTTGATATTGTTACCTTTTATATCAATTTTTCAACTAGTTATAACTTCGGCGCAATTATTGCTTGATGTTGTGACAAATAACTCGAAAAATTTTCTATCGTGATGAGGGACATCACGAATAAACGCCGCAGTGCAGCGCTGGAATCTAGAAATTCAATCCCGTTGTCTTTGAAGCTACTGATGGATTCTTGGCGTTCGCTACGAGAATTAATTTCTTGCCACCCAATTATTAAAGGAGAAAATCAATGACCAAGTCCATTACCAAATTCTCGCGACCCGCCCTAGGAATAGTTGCGTCCATGTTCGCCTTTGCCGCCGGTCAAGCATCGGCCGCCGGACCTTATCTTGGCGGCCCTTCCA
>JANOGO010000066.1:0-3213 GCA_031406045.1 Pseudomonadota bacterium | reverse complement strand
AAACCGCTGAGCGGTCCACATTTCGCCGCTTTCTTGGGCAATAGAACCACTATTGCCCGGCGAAATCGTCAAAATCTGTCCTCGCTCACCCGCTTTTTCGCGGCGATTCTTTAAGTCCGACAGGCTCCTAGTGTATTGCTTTATTCTTGTGGCTACTTATATTGCCACGACGCGAAGCGAAAACTCCTTCCCCTTGAAGGGGAGGAATGTCGCGTTAATTCCGAAGCAGTGCGCTACTACCAGCACAAGCACGAAATAAAGTTGTTCGTCACAAAAAATTTGCCCCGGACACCGTTAATTCTACGGCGTCCGGGGCAACAGAGCTTACTAAACTACAAAAATTACTTGGCTAGCTTGAACACCGTCAGCACGCCACCTTGCGGTACATTCGTCTTGTAGCCAAGTAGCGCATCGACGCCGCTTTGCATACGCTGCGCATCGATACCCCAGCCGGCTTGCACGGCGATGTACTGTTCGCCATCCACCTCGTAGGAAACCGGCACACCGGTCACGCCGGAAGGCATGGTGGTTTCCCATAGCGGCTTACCGTTGGTCGCGTTGAATGCACGGAATTTGCGGTCATTGGTGCCGCCGGCGAACAAGAGGTTCCCGCCTGTGGTGAGGATCGGGCCCCACATAAAGGTCGGGAACTTGTGCGTCCATACTTGTTTGCCGGTGGAAATGTCCCAAGCTTGAATTTCGCCAATGGTCTTTGGCGCATTCGCATCAGCCCAACGCAAGCTGCCGAGTACGCCGTCGATCGGATAACCGATGAACAGATCGCCCTTCTTGTATGGCACTTCCTTGTCGGCTGCCGGTAATTCGGAGCAGAGGTTGTTGTTGGCCGGAATGTAGAACAGTTTGGTCTTCGGATTGTATGCCTCAGGCACCCAATCTTTTCCACCCCATAGTGACGGACAGAATTTCACCGGTTTTTCCGTGCCAGGCGTTTTCGCCGCATCGTAGGTCGGGCGACCCGTCTTTGCATCAACTGCGGTGAACACGTCGTTCATCACATACTTGTGGGAAGCAACATAGTTAATCTTGTCGGCAGTACGCTCCAACACCCACAGATAACCGTTACGGCCAGCGTGGACGGCGGTTTTGACTGCTTTGCCATTCACAGTGGTATCGATCAACAAAGGAGCGGAAACTTCGTCCCAGTCCCAGGCATCATTCTGATGGTATTGATGGTGGCCCTTGAGCTTACCGGTATCGACGTCAAGCGCAATAACGGAAGTCGAGTACAAGTTATCGCCCTTGCGCAGATGGATTGGCCACGGTGCTGGGTTACCCGTTCCCCAGAAAGCGAGGTTGGTCACCGGATCGTAAGTACCGGTGATCCAAATCGACGCGCCACCGGTTTTGGCAGTCTCGCCCGGCCAGGTGTCGCCACCGGGTTCTCCGGGGCCGGCGGTCGTATAGGTACGCCACGCTTCGTTACCGGTTTGGGCGTCGTAAGCGGCGACGAAGCCACGTACGCCGGTTTCACCGCCGGAGGAACCGACCATGATTTTCCCTTTTGCGGCAAGCGGAGCCAAGGTGATGTATTGCAATGCTTTCCAGTCACCGACTTGCTTGATCCATGCAACCTTACCGGTTTTGGCATCGAGGGCGACCAGATGCGCATCAACCGTTGCGACATAAACCTTGTCGCCGTAGAGCGCAACACCGCGGTTGGTCGGATGCAATTGCAGCATCTCGGGCGAAATTTCTTTCTTATAACGCCACAACTCACCACCGGTTCTTGCGTCGATCGCGATCAACTGCGCGCCCGGCGTGGTGATGTACATAAAGCCATTGTTAACGATGGGCGGCGACTGATGACCTTCCGTCACGCCGGTCGAGAATGACCAGGCGAGTTGCAGCTTGTTCACGTTGCCCGCATTGACCTTTTCCAGTGGGCTATAGCCCCAGCCCGCATAGTTACCACGGTATTGAAGCCAGTTGCCGGCTTCCGGGTTGGTCAAACGCTGGTCAGTGACCGGCGCGTAGTCTGATGCCATAGCCGTTATCGCGGGTGCGATCAGGACGGCGGCAACCAGAGCTTTCAGTAGAAATTTCATTTAATGCTCCTCGTTGTTGTGAAATGGGCGGCGCGGTAACGCCGCGATACTACAAAATTTGTCCGGCCATCGTTAGGCGCTGGGACCAGTTCGCGCGCTAAAAGTACCGGCGAGAACCAGTTCGTCCCCTTCTAATTTAAGGGGGATCGTCGGCAAAGCACGGGTCGCCGGGCCGCTTTCCACCTTGCCCGCTTCAAGCGGTAAAAATTTGGTCGAGTGGCAAAAGCAAACTAACGCTTTTTCCTTGGCGATCCAGGTTTTTACGTCGCAGGCCTGGTGGGTGCAGATCGCCGAAAACGCGATGACGCCGGATGCCGCGCGTTCCTTGGTTTCGGCGTTAAGGTCAGCTTCGTCTAGTTTCATCAACATGATCTTCTGCAAGCGCGACCCGTTGCGTATTTCCTTGGTTGCCTTATCAAAAGCAAACGCTAAAATCGGCTTGCCGACCTTTAAGTCCGCGGCACGCAGCGCCACCGGTTCGCCTTCCGCGTCATCGAGAACGAGACGATCGCCGGCACTCGGCGCGGATTCGGCAACACTTAGTCCGGCGAAGCCCGCAGCCATGCCTGCGACCGCAATTTCGATCACGCGACGGCGTTTCGGGCTGATCGGTTCGTTAGTTGCGCAACTCTTTACTTCATTGTTTATCATGGCATTTCCTTTCTATTCAGATTAATCTAACGAAATCTCGCCGGAACTAAATAGGATAAACGTCGTCCGCATTCAAAGTTTGCGACGTTAGCAGAATACCGAATTCAGAATGCATAGTCAATGTCATGTAACGAACGGTTGCGTTGAGTGTTTTGATCACCTACATGGCCCTAGGCCAGTGGCTAGTGTAGTGTTTCATAGTTAATGCTACTTTTACTTTCACGATATACACCGTATCCTTAATGTGTCATCCCCGCGAAGGCGGGGATCCATTTGGCCGCGGCTGTTTCCCGGGCAGCACCGGATCCAAACGAGTAAGCGCACAGATCGCTGCACCCTGATACGCCCTATGGATTCCCGCCTTCGCGGGAATGACAATCGGTTATTAAGCCCATATCGCAACGCATTGAGGCCGTTTGCCCCTCAAGCCATGCAAATTTGGTATCTGCATTTTATTTTCCATGCTTTCTTTTTGAGTTTTAGCTTGTAAATATTG
>JANOGO010000064.1:0-5139 GCA_031406045.1 Pseudomonadota bacterium | reverse complement strand
AGACCACGTAATCAAATGAACGTGACTCGAAAACGCTTAAGCCGCTTTCCAAATCCATCTGAATCACATTAATGCCGCGCCGAACGCTGGCGAGCAAATTTTCGTCGTTGATCTCAACGCCGTAACCTTTCGCCTGGCGCTTCTCCGTCAAGTATTTCAGCAGATCGCCATTACCGCAGCCCAAATCCAACACGCGGGATTTCGGCCGAATCCAGTTCGCGATCGCGTCAAAATCCGGACGTTCCATCATGCGCCGACCTCGACCGCGATCCGTTTGTAGTAAGCGTCGACCATGCCCATATAGCGTGGGTCGTCGAGCAAAAACGCGTCGTGGCCATGAGGCGCGTCGATTTCTCCGTAACTGACATTTAAATTATTATCGAGCAGCGCTTTAACAATTTCGCGCGAGCGATTCGGCGCGAAACGCCAGTCGGAAGTGAACGACACGACGAGAAACTGTGCACTCGCTTGCGCCAAGGCTTGCGCGAGATTGCCGGAAAAATCGGCAGCCGGATCGAAATAATCGAGCGCCCTCGTAATCAACAGATACGTGTTGGCGTCAAAATATTCTGCGAACTTATCGCCCTGATAACGTAAATAGGACTCGACTTCAAAGTCCACTTCGAAGTGATAGCCAATCGTTCCGGAACGTAGCGCGCGGCCGAATTTTTCCATCATCGCATCGTCGGACAAATAGGTAATATGGCCGATCATCCGCGCTAAACGCAGGCCCCGCTTAGGGATCGCGTTGTGCTCATAATAATTGCCGCCGTGGAAATCCGGGTCGGTCGTGATCGCCCGTCGCGCCACTTCGTTGAACGCAATATTTTGTGCCGAAAGTTTCGGTGCGGCCGCAACGATAATGGCATTGGCGATGCGCTCAGGAAAGCTGATCGCCCATTGCAGCGCCTGCATCGCGCCGAGGCTGCCGCCCATCACCGCAGCGAAGCGCTGAATGCCCAAGCGATCCGCTAAGCGTGCTTGCGCGGCGACCCAATCTTCCACCGTCACGACCGGAAAGCTCGCGCCATAAGGTTTTCCGGTCTTGGCGTCGATTGAGGATGGGCCGGTCGAACCGAAACATCCGCCTAAATTATTGACACCGATGACGAAGAAGCGATTGGTATCGAGCGGCTTGCCGGGGCCGATCATGTTGTCCCACCAACCGACATTGCCTGGATCGTCGGCGTAATAACCGGCGACATGGTGCGACGCATTTAACGCGTGGCACACCAAGACAGCATTCGACTTAGCGGCGTTGAGCGCACCATAGGTTTCGAAAATTAGGTCGTAGCAATCGATTGCCGCACCGGAGCGCAACATTAACGGCTCCGCGAAATGCATGGTTTGCGGCGCGACGGCGCCAACCGAATTTGGATCGCGCAGAGGCGAAACGATTTCATTCATAACGCGTTAACTTAAACGTTCATTTGGCCGATCAAGCGTTCCACTTTTTCGCTATCGTCCGCCAGTAAGATTTTTCGTGTCAGCCGTTGTAGCTCCGTGAGGCCGGTACGTAATACTTGTTGTTTCACCGTGAGCAACTGCGCCGGGTGCATGGAAAATTGCCGAAGTCCCATGCCAAGAAGAAGCCGCGTCATGACGACTTCGCCCGCCATCTCGCCGCACACGGCGACCGGCACGTTGGCGCGATTGGCGCGCTTGATTGTCAGCGCCACTAGTTGCAGAACAGCGGGATGCATCGGATTATACAGATACGCCACGCTATCATCGGTGCGATCGATCGCGAGCGTGTACTGAATCAGATCGTTGGTACCGATCGAAATAAAGTCTAAGCGCTTCAGGAACGCCGCGATGGCCAGCGCGGCTGCGGGAACTTCGATCATGCCGCCGATCAACACGTTTTCAGCAAACGCGACTTTCGCGTCGCGTAATTGCTCTTTCGCGTGTTTCACCAAATCAAGCGCCTGCTTGATTTCGAAGCCCGACGACAACATCGGAATTAAGATTTGCACTTTCCCGAACTTTGAAGCGCGCAAAATCGCGCGCAACTGCGTCAGAAAAAGCCGCGGCTCCGATAAGCAATAACGAATCGCGCGCAAGCCCAGCGCGCTGGATTGAGTCGCGTTACCCAGGCTCTTATCCGCGCCGACGTCCAGCGTGCGGATGGTGACCGGCAAGGCCTTCATCGTCGCTGCGACGCGTCGATAGGCTTCAAACTGCTCGTCCTCAGTCGGTAAATCGGCGCGGCCGAGAAATAAGAATTCGCTACGAAACAAGCCTACGCCCGTGGCGCCGAATTTCATCGCAACATCGGCATCCTCCGGGAGCTCGATATTCGCGTGTAACTCGATTGCAGTGCCATCCAGCGTTACGGCCGGCGTTGCACGCAGGCGGTTGAGTTTTTGCCGCTCGATATCCCATTGGTTTTTCTTGAGCCGGTACTCGCTGAGAATCATCTCATCAGGATTGACCAGGACGATTCCCTGTGTGCCGTCGATGATCAACAGTTCATTTTCGCGGACTAAGCTCCACGCATGGTGTAACGCCACGATCGCCGGAATATTCAAGCTGCGCGCCAGAATCGCGGTATGAGAAGTGGAACCGCCAAGATCGGTAATGAACGCGGCAACGTGCTGCTGCTTGTACAAAATCGCATCGGCAGGGCTGATATCGCGCGCCACCAGAATGCGCTCGTCGCCGCCATCTTCCTGCGGCGCCAACCCCGGATGCCCGAGCAAGACTTTTAATACCCGCTCGACCACTTGCATGACATCGGCGCGACGTTCGCGCAAGTAAGCATCTTCAATCGCTTCGAACTGGTCGAGCAAACTGTCCGCTTGCTGCTTCAGCGCCCATTCGGCGTTACAGCGCTGCTGGCGAATCAAATCGCGCGGCGCGTCGGCGAGCGTTTCATCATTCAGAATCATCAAATGCAAATTTAAAAACGCATTCAGTTCTTCCGGCGCGCTTAAGAACGAGGTTTGCTTTAGCGACTCCAACTCATCGCGAACAGTGGCAACAGCGTCATCGAAACGCGCGATTTCTTGGTCGATTGCATCCGGCGAAATCGCATAGTGATTGACCTCGTCAATGCCATGGGCGAGCAAATGCGCGCGGCCGATCGCGATGCCGCCGGAAATGCCGATGCCGTGAATGGCAAAACTCACGGGCGCAGGCGAGCGCCGTTGCTCACTCGCCCTCTCCGAATTTGTCTGAAATCAACTCAGTTAACGCTTGCATCGCCGCCGCCTCGTCAACGCCATTGGTTTCAATTTCAATTTGAGCACCCTTGGCCGCCGCCAACATCATCACGCCCATAATACTTTTCGCGTTTACGCGCCGACTTTGCCGTGCAAGAAAAACTTCACTCTTAAATTGGCCCGCCAATTGGGTCAATTTTGCTGAGGCGCGCGCGTGCAAGCCGAGCTTATTGATAATCTCAATTTTTTGTTGCAGCATCGTTACGCTCCATTCGCATCACGCCATTTCTGGCGCCTTCGGCTGCTTTCTCGGTCAACTCGTCTAAACCTAAAGTTCGATAATTAATCGCACGCAATAACATCGGCAAATTGAGGCCGCTTAACACGTGCACTTTTCCTGGTTGGCTGAGGCGGGTTGCGACATTACAAGGTGTCGCACCACAGATATCGCTGCACACCAACACGCCGTCGCCGCCGTCGAGTTGCGCAACAAGATTCTGTGCGCGCTCCAACACCGCTTCGGGCATTGCGTCACGGGCAACGTCGAGCGCCGCCAGTTGCGGCGGTACATTGCCTAACACATGGCGAATGGCTTCGACCAAACTGCCGGCGACAGGATCGTGCGCTACGATGAGAATTCCGATCATTGAAACAATAGCTTGATTTGACCAAGCTATTCTAGCAGGGAGTATTGCTGTCGAACCAATTAGCCCGCTATTGCAGCGAGCTCCGCAGCAACCATCCGCTCCGTCGGAAAAACCGCAGCAAAGCGGCTGCCCTTGCCGACCTCACTGCTGATCTCCAAGCGCGCCTGATGGCGATTGAGAATATGTTTAACGATTGCGAGCCCAAGCCCAGTGCCGCCGCTGGCACGGGAGCGGCTGCGATCGACGCGATAAAAACGCTCGGTCAAGCGCGGAATATGTTTCGCTTCGATGCCTGGCCCGGTATCGGTCACCACGAATATCGGCAGGCCGTTTTCCATAGACCAACTGAGTACAACGCTTCCGCCTTCGGGCGTGTAGCGCACCGCATTGCTGACCAAGTTGCCGAACGCGCTGCGAATTTCGTGTAAGTTTCCGTGCAGCCGCGCATCGCTGCGCAATTGCGCTTGGATGTCGTGCTTTCCGGAGGAGAGTATCCGCGCTTCCCGGATCAGCTCGGCGACCAGCGCGACTACATCCACCGTATCCGAGTCGATCATCGCTGGACCATTTTCCAATTGCGCGAGCATCAGTAAATCTTCCACCAGATGCTGCATGCGCTTTGTTTCGCTTTGCATCAGGCTCATCGACCGCGTCAGCAACTTCGGCTCGATCGTTGTCATATCGGACAGCGTCTCAAGGAAGCCGCTCAACACCGTAATCGGCGTACGCATTTCGTGCGAGACATTCGCAACAAAATCGCGCCGTGCGCTTTCCGCGCGTTCCCATTGGGTAATATCGCGGCTGACGATGAGTTTTTGCGCATTGCCATAGGGAATCAACTGAACCGCAAGAACTAAATCTTGCGACCGCGCGCCGCGCATAATCAGCGGTTCGTTGTAATCGTGCGATGCCACATAGAGGGCGAATTCGGGCTGGCGCACAAAATAAGTAATGTCGGTTCCGCGATCAATTTCGGGATCTAAACTAAAGTGGCGCTGGGCAACAGGATTACACCATTCGATGCCGCCGTGTTCATCGAGGATAATAAAGCCATCGGGCATCGCCGCTGCGGCTTGTTGAAAACGATCGAGCGCTAAGTTGAGCTGGTTTTGGCTGAGTTTTGTCGTTCTAACCAAGCGATACAACGCAGCGGAAAGCTCTTGCCAACTGCCCGATGCTTCCGGTACGAGTTGGCCGTCGGTGCGGGTCAACCAGAGCGTAAGATGATTGAGATTACGAAGGTGAAAAACGTTTCCGAGCAATAGCGCTAAGCAAAGAAATGTTAGCGCGGGAACCCAACCTTCGAATTTCTCGATCACCAACGCGAT
>JANOGO010000058.1:0-2123 GCA_031406045.1 Pseudomonadota bacterium | reverse complement strand
GCCAGAGAATCAAGCTGGAAGCGCCTCGCAGCCAGATCGGTTTTCACCCCTCACCCCTGACGCCTCACACCTCACGAACTAAAATGCTACTTAGCACGCACCGCCTCACTTCATTTTACGGCGATTTCCAAGCGCTGTTCGGGATCGATTTTGAAGTCGGCGTCGGGGAGTTGATTGCGATTATCGGCGCGAACGGTGCGGGTAAATCGACGTTTCTTAAAACGCTGACGGGATTAATCGGCGCCGCGCGCGAGCAGGTAAAGTTCGAGGGTAACGCCATCGGTGGCTGGGCACCGGGCAAGATTGTCGAATTGGGAATCGCGATGGTACCGGAAGGCCGTCGCTTGTTTAAAAGTTTGAGCGTGGAAGAAAATTTGTTGCTCGGCGCTTACACCAAGCGCGCCGGGCCTTGGAATCTGGAAAAAATATTCGAGCTGTTTCCGATCTTGCGCGAAAAACGCAGCGTGCCGAGCACGTCACTCTCCGGTGGCCAGCAGCAAATGGTGGCGATTGGACGCGCGTTGATGGCGAATCCGAAACTGCTGATTTGCGACGAGTTGTCGCTCGGCCTCGCACCGATTGTCGTGAAAGACATTTACGACGCGTTGCCGAAAATTACCGCCGGTGGTCTCACGGCGATTATCGTTGAGCAAGATGTCGGCTTGGCACAGCGCGTGTCGAATCGCTTGTATTGTTTTCAAGAAGGCAAAGTGTCGCTGACTGGAAAGTCTAATGAAGTGACGCGCGAGCAAATTTCCAGCGCGTATTTCGGCGTGTGAGCGAGGCGCGCAACTGATGGAGTGGATCAGCACCCTGTTGCAAGGCGTGATGCTCGGCGGTCTATACGCGCTGTTTGCAATGGGCTTGTCGTTGATGTTTGGCGTGATGCGCCTGACCAATGTCGCTCACGGCGATTTCATTATTCTGACCGCATTCGCTGCGTTCGCCGCGACGGCGAGCTTAGGGATAAACCTTTGGATCGCGTTGCTGTTGTTGCTGCCGCTCGCGTTCGTATTCGGCTATGGTCTGCAGCGCGGCGTGTTGAACGGCACGCTGGGCAACGATCCGCTGCCGTCGTTGGTGGTGACCTTCGGGCTTTCGATTGTGATTCAAAATTTGTTGATGGAAATCTTTTCGGCGGACACGCGCTCCATCAGCGCGCTGGGCGTGGAAACGAAAAGCGTGCAACTGGCAGAGAATCTGTATGTCGGCGTGTTGCCGCTGATTATTTTTGTCGTGGCCGTTGGCGCAGCGGCGGCGATGCAATGGCTGTTCGGCAACACCGCGATCGGCCGCGCCTTTCGTGCGACGAGCGACGATAAAGACGCGGCGCAATTGATGGGCTTAGATCACAAACACATTTACGCGCTCGCCACCGCGATAGCGTTCGTGTTGATCGCCGTCGCCGGGATCTTACAGGGCATGCGCACCACCATCGCACCTGCCGACGGGCCGGGCTTGCTGCTATATGCGTTTGAAGCCGTCATCATCGGCGGCATGGGTTCTTTCTGGGGCACGTTCTCCAGCGGAATCATCCTCGGCGTCGCGCAGGCCATCGGCTTCCGCATCAATCCCGGTTGGGGAATCTTGATCGGTCATCTGGTATTTTTAGCGATGCTGATCGTTAAACCAAACGGCTTGTTCCCGAAAACCAAATGACGAGTACGCCGATCGACATTAGCAATTTTTCCGTCGAGCGCGCGACTCGCGCCAGCCGCATTGCCGGTATGGTCGGCATACTGTTACTGCTGGTGGCGGTCACGCTGCCGTGGTGGGGAAATTCCGGCTGGATGCGCGAAGTGGTGGAGATTTCGTGTTATCTGGTTTTCGCGATGATGTGGAATTTGCTCGCCGGCTACGGCGGCATGGTGTCGATCGGCCAGCAAACCTTCGTCGGGCTGGGCGGATATTTTTTGGTTATCTTAGCGAACAAACTCGGCGTCAATCCATTTTTGTCCGTGCCGCTTGCCGCGCTGATCGCAGCGCTGTTCGCCTTTCCAACGTCGTGGTTTGTATTTCGATTGCAAGGCGGCTATTTCGCGATCGGTACTTGGGTTGTGGCGGAAGTATTTCGATTATTTTTCGCCAATATCTCGGCGCTGGGCGGCGGCTCGGGCACGAGC
>JANOGO010000056.1:0-3660 GCA_031406045.1 Pseudomonadota bacterium | reverse complement strand
CTTACCACTGGAGAGCGACGACATCGATCCCGGCCGCGTGGTTGATTTTGTCTACGGCCTGTTATTTTTCTTACTGGTCAGCGTACTCGCGCTCGCGAGCCTCGCGTTTACCAAACCCGCCGGAAACTATTACCTGGCATTACTCTTCACCACCTTAAGCGTTGGCGTCGCGCTGCTGATCTTAGGCGTGCTATGGAATCCGTCCGGTGGCCACTCGGGACTGCAGACATTTTTCTCGCGCTATCTGTTGAGCCTTGGTTTGCCATTTGAAACCTGGCTCAAGCAACTCGCCGAAGGCGCTGAAACGTACGAAGACCCGGAAGTTTTTTTAGGCTTCGCCGCCGAGCAACTCAGCCGCTTGCCATGGGTGATCGGCGTGACTTGGAAATCGCCAAACGATGCCGGAGAAGTCGGCACCACGCGCGGTGAGGAAGCAACATTTTTAACGCACGATTTGAACATCACGCTGTTCACACGAATACACTTAAGCCCTGCGATTGTCCTGCATCTTCGCCTATTAACGCAATTGCTCGGCGCGTTTTACGAAGCCAAACAGCGCGAGCAAATGCTCAAACAAAACGCCTACATTCAAGCCGTTCACGAGACCGGCGCGCGCTTGACGCACGACATTAAGAATTTGTTGCAGTCATTATTCTCGCTCGCGTCGGCCGGCGAAAATTTACAAAGCGACCAAATGGACAGCTACGCAAAATTGATCCAGCGCCAACTTCCGCCGCTCACCAAACGCCTTCAACTCACGCTGGAAAGCCTGCGCGCGCCGCAAGAACAATCGGTTGCGTTGATGATCAACGCCGTTGAATGGCTCGACAATTTGAAAGCGCGCTACGAAGGACGTAACATCGAATTCGAAGCCTCGGGGCCCGGCGACGGGCAAATTCCACGCAATCTGTTCGACAGCGTTGCCGAAAATTTGCTGGAAAACGCCCGGCGTAAACGCATCAACGAACCGGACATCGCCATCCGCTTAACTTTGGACAACCACGAACAACTCAAACTATTAGTCTGCGATCGCGGCAGCGCAATCAAAGCCGACGTCGTCGCGAAACTGTTCAACCAACCATTAAGCGGCGGACGCAGCACCGGCATCGGCCTATACCAAGCATCACGGCAAGCGCAAACCGCCGGATTTAAGTTGGCGCTGGAGTTTAACCAAGACGGCGCCGTATGTTTTTCGCTGGCGCGGCGGGATTAGGATAATTTTAACAGCATCGCCAAGAGGCAATATTGGTGCGGCTCTCCAGGCATGCTCTGCCACGTGCCAGTAGTGGCGGGCTTGGTGGCAGAGGCGAGTTTAGGGCAGACGCCCAGCGGCAAGAAGCCGACTAAACAAAATCGAGCTGGGAATCCAGGAAACGATATCGTCAAATTCGCAATACGGTTGACCTGCGGCCGTGTCGCTACATCCTGCTTGAATTGCGGTGGCGCTGCGGCTTAAAAATACCAACGATCCGACGTTTAGATTCTGATTCTCATCGACGTTAACGACGGCCGGTATCGGTTGCGCGATGTTTTGGCTACTGGAAGCGCCGTGTCCGTTCGGTCCGAATGAAATAACAATCGCAGGCACCTCGATCGCTAAGTTTCTTTTGACTTTCGTGCTTTGATCGCGGGTTTCAACGGTGAGATTGCCTTTGTCCGTTAAGTCCAAGGTACAAGTGTTAGGCTCGTCGCCGGGTTCAATCGTCGGTAGATTTGCGCAAATTAAATATAAAGGATCGTCGGCCGTGGTATCATCTTTTGCCCGAGTAAATTCGTTTGTTACGCGGTACAAATAGCGATTCCCCCACACATCTGCGTCCGCCACCCCAAGGGTTGCCCAAGGCAAAAATCCAACATAATTTCCCCCTCGGCAACCGTCTGTTTTCGCATCGATAGCGCCGACACCGGCGTCATCATTGCGGCGATTCTCCGCACCGTTCGTTGCAATTGTCGCGGGGCAAGGCAAGCGGCCGTTTGCTATCGCAAAACCCAACAGCGCTTCGTTGATGTCGCGTATCGCCGATTCCGCCTCACCCACTTTTCGCGATTGGACTTGCGACGCAAGCGGAACAATTAATCCGCCGAGAACTAATCCGATGATGAGAATCACAATCGCGAGCTCGATCAGCGTAAAGCCCGATTGCAGCCTTGATCGACGGAAAAACCGAAAATTATTCATCGGTCGATTCGACCCAAAAATATTCACAGCAGGCGCTTACGATTCGGGACAAGGAAATGTTCGAGACGCATGCGTTATCGGATCAAAATCCACGCAAAGCAGAAAATCATTGGCCTGTCCGGATATTTCAAGATCGCTATTGCCACCCGCATTTGGGTGGCTTGTGCTGTTTCGCCCTTCGAGATAATTTCCAATCAACCCTTTTTCCGCGACCGAGTTACGCGACTGAGTACTCCTTTTTTCACCGGCAAACAGAACCACTGCTGCATAGTTGCCCGCACCATTTACCGATAGGCACGACGTGCACGGCAAGACCGTAGGATGCGGCGCAATAGGCGTAAAACTTCCTGCTACATAGTAAAAAAAATGATCTTTCCAGTTTCTATACCAAGCATCGTCATCAGTGCCCCATGAAGGGCAAATGTCGAATGCCACGTTGGTTAGCAAATTGACACCGACCATTTGATTTGACGTTGCGGCTTTGGACGTATTGACTACAAACGGTAGTCGACCCGACTTTCGGGAGCCCGCAGCGGTATCGTCATAGCTGGGATTGGTGTTGAAGTTTGCTAAATTGACCAACGCAGGCCATGGCAATCGGTTATCGGTTATGTCCACGGGGGAACCGTTAAACTTACCGTACCCGCCGAGGCATCCGCCGATCGTGGTGGTTAGCGCCTCTAATCGCGCCCGAAAATCTTTTCGTTTGCGTATCGGTTCGAAAATCTCTTCGGGTGTGATAAATATTATCTTGTCGTTAAATGTTTCCGATTCGGTTGCGGCGATCAACTTGCTTATTGCATTTGCTAGCGTCGACAGTAGCGCGTTGTTTACTCCCTTACTCGTTTCAAGATAGTTTGCTGCGACATAGTTACCGCCGCACTCACCCGCGCTTGGTACTTTTGCGCGGTTTTGTCCGCTGATGGCGGGGCCTGGCGCAATTACCGCGGCGACCGCCCGATTTTCCGGCATACCGCCGGCCAAGAGTTTAGCGCCATCATCGGCGAGGACCTCGATCAAGCCGTTGTTGTCCCAATTCATTAGATCGGTTTGGGGAGCGCGCTTAAATGATCCAGAGACCGCGTACCACAAACACTCGCCACTGGAATCTCGAAGCGCTTCAATTCCCAATTCACGCCAAGGGAGGCGCCTGAGCAAGCTCACATTTTTACTTCCGCAGGCGGTGCCGCTCCCCTCTGGCGTACCAATATCGGGGCACGGCAGATAGCCAGGAACATTGTCAGGATGAGCATCCGAATACTGCACGGCATATGCAATTAATGCTTCCTTTGCCCTGACTAGTGTGGCGATGGTAGTTTTATTGCGCTCAAGCTTTACAACTCTAGTCGATAATCCATTGGCCAAAAACCCGAGCACCGCCAACACTAACAAAACCATAAATATCACTAATGCGAGACCGTTTTGAGCATTGGGAAATCTACCAACGTTACCCACGATTGGCCGCGAGCATTATTCTTTAG
>JANOGO010000379.1:0-3620 GCA_031406045.1 Pseudomonadota bacterium | reverse complement strand
CAGAAGCACGGTATATGGACTAGGCGCCGGCATCTTCTTCATCGGCTATGTGATATTCGAGGTTCCCAGCAACATCATCCTACACAAAGTGGGCGCGCGCCTCTGGATCGCTCGCATCATGCTTACTTGGGGCGTGATCTCAGGGTTAATGATGTTCGTCACAACGCCGATGCAATTTTACGTGATGCGCTTCCTCCTCGGTTTCGCCGAGGCGGGCTTTATCCCTGGTGTCTTGCTGTATTTAACCTACTGGTTTCCTGCCTCGCGCCGTGGGCGGATCGACGCGCTATTCCTGTCGGCGATTCCGGTTTCCAGCATTATCGGTGCGCCTCTGTCAGGTTGGATTTTGAACTCCCTTTCCGACGTAGCGGGATTGCGCGGCTGGCAGTGGCTTTTCCTAATCGAAACCATCCCCTCACTGGTACTCGGCGTGATCATCTTCTTTTACCTCGATGATCGTGTGGGCGACGCGAAATGGCTTACCAGCGACGAGAAACGCATCATCTCCACCCGGCTAGCTCAAGAAACCGGCGGGCACGACGAACTCTCCGCGCTGGGTGACGCTTTCCGCAGCGGCCGAGTCTGGTTGCTGGGGCTTGCCTATTTCTGCTACGCCAGTGCTATCTACGTTACCAGTTTCTGGATGCCGACTTTGATTAAGGGACGCGGCATTGCCGACCCGCTGCACATCGGTCTGCTCACTGCCATCCCCTACATTATCGCCATGGGGACGATGTACTGGACCAACGCACACGCTGACCGTATGCGGGAGCGCCGTTGGCATGCGATGGTCCCATGCGCCATAGCAGGAGTTGGTTTACTACTTAGCGCGTTACCGGGCACTTCGCTGGTATTCGGTATGTTTGCGCTGACCCTGGCGGCCGCCGGCGCATGCACCGCATTGGCGGCATTTTGGAGCCTGCCGGCAGCGTTTCTCACCGGTGCCGCCGCAGCCGCGGGGATTGCATTGATCAATTCACTGGGCAACCTCGCCGGATTCGCGAGCACCGCGGTGATTGGTCGAATGAGCGACGCGTTCGGCAGCACGGCGCCCGCGCTCTATCTGTTCGGTACCCTGGTACTCGTCGGCAGCGCCCTTGTGCTGCTGATTCCCGCAAGGTTAGTTAACAAATGAACCCGAACGGTGCCGGGAAAAAACCTGCGGCTGGCGCAGCATTCAATTGAGCCTGAGACGTTTGGAGGCGGGGGTCGGAATCGAACCGGCGTGGACGGCTTTGCAGGCCGCTGCATGACCACTCTGCCACCCCGCCAAGGGATATCGCGCGAGCGCGCGGGTCAAAAAAGTTTTGAGATTGATAGCGGCAATGTAATATGGAATCGAGTGCTCAAGGAATCGCTAGTCCCTACGCATTAACGAGCTACCATTACGTTCTGCCTCGACAACAGCCTTGAATTGTATCTGTCAGGCGGATTTACGTCAAAATTCTTTGAAAAAAGCATTTCGTCCCGGCAACGCAAAAATCTTATTTACGTTACGCGCGGCGACATTCAGAAAACCTTCAGCAGGCATTCTTTTTTGAGCTTAAGGCCGTCGCGGTGCTAGACTGCGGATTGAATTTTCGCCTTGCAGATCAGTATTGATTCCAAATGATACGAGCAGGCAACGAAGCTAATTTTTTGAAGAAATGAAAAACAACACGTTTACCGTCCGCTTGGCCGACACCAACCACCAGCGCAACGAAGCGGGGCAGTTGATCGACAAGATGTACGCCTGGCGTGGCTATCAATCGAGCGGCACCGCACCGGCGCATCCCAACCGCGTTACCTTGGTAGCATCCGCAGACGAAAATACGCTTGCGACGATTACCATCGGATTCGATAGCCGAGTTGGTTTATTAGCCGATATGCTTTATCGCGACGAGATCAATCAGTTGCGGCGCAGCGGCAAACGGCTTTGCGAATTCATCAAACTTGCGGTCGACGGCGGCGTGAAATCCAAGCAAGTGCTTGCTGCAATTTTTCACATTTCGCACATTTACGCGTACACCGTCACCCATCACACCGATTTGTTTATCGAGGTCAATCCGCGTCACGCGGCCTTCTACGAAAGAATGCTCGGCTTCGTTCGCCTCGCCGATGAGCGACTCAATCCGCGCGTCAATGCGCCGGCTGTATTACTCTGGGTCAGTTTAGAAATGGTCGACGAAAAAATCCGGGAATTCGGTGGACATCCCGAATTGGCCGTCAGCGAAAAATCCTTGTTTCCCTATGCGTTTACTCAGGACGAACAAGAGCAAATCGCGCAGCAACTTCGCCTCTTACACCTGGAATAAGGCGCCTTGAAGAAGGGCGTGGATAAAAGATCTGCAAGGTGGTGCTTCTGAGAGCAAGGCGGGGAGCGGCTCCTGGCTCGAGTGCTTGAAATTCGCTAAGCCGCGACGCGGCTCACGCCCGCCTGATCGCAGGTATTCGCAATATCCGAAACGGTGGCGCGCTGCATGTCGCGCGGCCAGCGCTCATCGTCGAATTCCGTGCCGCGATGCATGGTGCAGCGGTTATCCCACATCACCAAATCGTGCACGCGCCAGCGGTGCGTGTAAACGAATTGACGCTGCGTGACGTGGGCGATCAATTGATCGATTAATGCGCGGCCTTCCGCATCGGGCACGCCGAAAATCTTTCCCACATGCGAGGCAACGTAAAGCGATTTCCTCCCGCTTTGCGGAATAGTCCGCACCAGCATTTGCGGCACCGGCGGCAGCGCCGCGCGCTCGTCGTCGGAAAAATCCGAGAAGCCCAGTCGCGCACGAGAATTGAAAATCGAATGCTCGGCAACCAAGCCCTCGAGCCGCTGTTTAATGTCATCGCTCAACGCATCGTAGGCGGCACGTTGATCGGCGAATTCCGTGTGCCCACCGCACGGCGGAATCGAGCGCGAATAAAGAATCGACGCGAACGCCGGTAACTGCCGAAACGAGCTATCGGTGTGCCATAAACGATTACCGAGGTTATACAAATGCTGTCGGCTTTTGCGATCGAGCGTTTTGTTTTCCGCACTCAGGTTGGAAACGTCGGCGAGCTCCTCGCTGACGCGCAGTTGCTCGCCCTTGCGATAAATGGAAATGCTGGTTTCCAGCGGGCCCATTTGCCGCGCGAAACCCAAATGTTGCGCGGTGGTGAGCTGTTGCTCGGGGAAAACTAAAACGGAATATTTCGCGAACGCGTTTTTCACTTCCGCGAGAACGTCCGCTGTCAATGGTTGCGCCAGATCAAGATCACCGACTTCGGCGGCGAAGGTCGGCGTGACCGGAAAAATGCTAAGGCTCATGGCGCCGAAATTTCTAAGCGTCGGGCGGGCAATAAACCTCGAAGCAATTGCCTTCCGGGTCGAATACTTGAATCGAATTGAATCTGCCGCGCTGCATGATTTCTTTGTCGAATTGCCCGGCCCACTTTTTCAGCGTCGCGTTCGATTCGACGCGAAAACCGAAATGTGCATCGGTACGTTTGCCCAACGGTTCGCCGGGAACAAAAACGAGCAGCGAATCGTCGCCGATGGCGCGGTGTTCATCGCGAGTAAAGCCAAAGGTATCGCAATACCAAGTCGCTAAGCCGATGGGGTCTTTAGCGGGAAAATTAACGTGTTCGAGTTTCAGCAT
>JANOGO010000377.1:0-9053 GCA_031406045.1 Pseudomonadota bacterium | reverse complement strand
CGGCTGCAAAAGCCGCTGAGCGGTCCATATTTCGCCGCTTTCTTGGGCAATAGAACCACTATTGCCCGGCGAAATCGTCAAAATCTGTCCTCGCTCACCCGCTTTTTCGCGGCGATTCTTTAAGTCCGACAGGCTCCTAGGCGGACGGCATTAATTTCCGTTTGGATGTCATGTGCGGTCAGCGTTTGGGGATTCGCCGCATCGATAGCGCGCAAAGACTCTTTCAATCGAGCGCCAGCGCGGCGCTTGAGTTCATCACGCAACAGGGTTTCGACCGCCGCGGGGGTCAACAATCCAGCAGCCTGCGCGTCCTGAGCGAGACGCTCCGGTAACATTAGTTTGAGTTCCAGTGTTGTCATGGGGGGAAACCCTATCGTGTCGGTATTTGATTAAAAATACGATTCGTTATCACAACATTTTGAACATAACGCGCCGAAATAGCCACGCTCGCGCTCTGGCCGACTTTGCCTAACGAAGCGACGATGCCCGTCACTAAAACGCCCAGTACCGAACCGCGAGTACTTCGGTAACTGATATGTCGCCGAGGTTTGTTCTGCTAATGCCGGTTGGTTTGCGTCCTAATCATTACAAATTAGAAAACAATCGACTGCGCGCTGCGGTAAAATGCTTGGTTAACTATCGACTTTCTCAATCAACTTGATGCTTTTCACCCGCTCACCAATGTCGGCGGTGCGATATTCCTGCACATGAATTCCAGCGCGCTCGTCCTTTTTTCCGGCGGTCAGGATTCGGCCACGTGTCTCGCGTGGGCGCTGTCTCGCTATGAGCGCGTGGAGACGGTTGGCTTTGACTATGGGCAGCGTCACGGCGTCGAGCTCGGATGCCGCGCGCCGGTGATCGCGAGCATCAAGGCGGCGTTTCCGCAGTGGGTGGAAAAAATTGGCGACGATCGCGTGGTTTCCCTGGATTTGCTGAAGGCGATTAGCGATACGGCTTTAACCAGCGACGTC
The DNA here is from genome assembly GCA_031406045.1 of Pseudomonadota bacterium. GTDB lineage: Bacteria > Pseudomonadota > Gammaproteobacteria > Burkholderiales > JALYOK01 > JALYOK01. The sequence goes on along the minus strand of JANOGO010000377.1, from coordinate 8,082 downwards.
GCGATCGAAATGAACGCGGACGGTTTGCCGAATACGTTTGTCCCCGGCCGCAATGTTTTGTTTCTGACCGTTGCCGCGGCGATCGCTTACCGGCGCGGCATCGGCACGATTGTGACGGGTGTGTGCGAGACGGATTATTCCGGCTACCCGGATTGCCGCGACGAATTTGTCAAAGCGATGCAGGCCGCGCTGAACCTCGGCATGGCGCAACAATTCTCACTGGAAACGCCGTTGATGTGGATCGACAAAGCGGCGACGTGGCGCATGGCGCATCAATTGGGTGGCGATGCGTTATTGGAGATAATCCTCGAAAAAACCCATACGTGTTACTTGGGCGATCGCAGCCGGCGACACGACTGGGGATTCGGCTGCGGCACATGCCCCGCCTGTGAGTTGCGAAAAAACGGCTACGTGAAATATCTCACGAACCCATGATTTATTCTGCCAAAGAAATTTTTTACACGCTGCAAGGGGAGGGCGCGAATACCGGCCGACCCGCGGTGTTTTGCCGTTTCGCGGGTTGCAATCTTTGGTCTGGCGTTGAAAAAGATCGGGCGCATGCGGTTTGCAATTTTTGCGATACGGATTTTGTCGGGGTTGACGGTGACGGCGGTGGAAAATTTTCCGATGCGTCGTCTCTCGCGGGCGCCGTCGCTCACATCTGGCGCGGCGCGAACAACGCTAATCGCCTCGTCGTACTTACCGGTGGCGAACCGGCGTTACAACTGGATGCGGCATTGATCGATGCGTTACACGCGCATGATTTTGAAATCGCGATCGAAACCAACGGCACACTGCCGTTGCCGCAAGGCATCGATTGGATTTGCGTCAGCCCGAAGGCCGATGCGAAGTTAAGTGTGACCGAAGGCGATGAGTTAAAGTTGGTTTTTCCGCAAGCGCGAGCGATGCCTGAACGGTTTGAAGATTTGGCTTTTGATCATTTTTTTCTGCAGCCGATGGATGGGGTTGATCGTGCTAAAAATACGCGAGCGGCGATTGAATATTGCCTTAAAAATCCCGCTTGGCGGCTTAGCGTCCAGACCCATAAAATTTTAGGTATTCCGTGATTTTTGAGACGACGAAAGTTAGAACACTCCTCCCCTTCAAGGGGAGGATTAAGCTGGTGATGGGTCAATTATTCGCCAAAATTCAAACCCATCCCCATGGCCCAAGGCCACGCCGTCCCAACCTTCCCCTTGAAGGGGAAGGAGCCGCGCAACGCACGTAATTTGAACTCATTGCCACGAAAAATCCAAAATTGAAATTGTTATGACCGAGCTGCTCTACGAATTCATTTTCGACGCCGCCCATCAGTTCAAGCATAAGCCCGTCGGCCACAAATACCGCGCGTTGCATGGCCATTCGTTTCGTGCCGAAGTTGCGGTGCGCGGCGAACCACAAGCAGACACCGGCTTCATCGTTGATTTTGAAACCTTGGAAAAAGCTTGTGCAAAATTGCACGCGACGTTGGACCATACTTTTCTAAACGAGATACCAGGCTTGGAAACGCCGAGTTTGGAAAATATTTCGCGCTGGATTTGGCAGCAGCTCGCGCCGCAATTTCCGGGACTTTATCGCATCACCGTGCGGCGCGATTCGTTGCGCCAAGGTTGCACTTACTACGGCGATGAACCGAATCCGTAGCATGTATACACGTAGGCGCGCGCCTAAATGGTATGGCCAATGCCTGGAGAGCCGCACCCCTATTGGCTCGCAGGCCAGTGCCGTAGCCATTTAGGCATTGGTTGCCTGACTGTCCCAGTCATGATTAAATCCGCCATTGCTAAAAGTAAGGTAACAAGACATGGCCGGTAGTAGCCTGTTTATGTTGATCGACGACATCGCCACGTTATTGGACGATGTCTCGATCATGACTAAAGTCGCGGCGAAAAAAACTGCCGGCGTGCTCGGCGATGACCTCGCGCTGAACGCGCAGCAAGTTTCCGGTGTGAAGGCCGAACGCGAGTTGCCGGTGGTGTGGGCGGTTGCCAAAGGCTCGGCGATGAACAAGGCGATCTTGGTGCCTGCCGCGTTGGCGATCAGCGCGTTAGCACCTTGGGCGATCACGCCGTTATTGATGCTCGGTGGTGCGTATTTGTGTTTCGAGGGTTTCGAAAAACTCGCGCACAAATTCTTGCACAGCAAAGCCGAAGACCAAGCGCATCATCAGAAATTGCTAACAGCGGTCGCCTCGCCGGAAGTGGATTTGGTCGCGTTCGAAAAAGAAAAAATCAAAGGCGCGGTACGCACCGATTTTGTTTTGTCGGCGGAGATTATCGTGATTACGCTGGGCACTGTCGCCGCGGCGTCATTCGGTCAACAGGTTGCCGTATTAGTCGGCATTGCGATCATTATGACCGTCGGTGTTTACGGATTTGTTGCCGGAATTGTCAAGCTTGATGACGGTGGACTTTATCTCAGTAACAAACCCGGCGAAGGTGGGTGGCCGCGCACGCAGCGAAGGATCGGCGCGGGGATTTTGGCGTTCGCGCCGTATTTGATGAAAGGCCTTTCCATCGTCGGCACCGCCGCGATGTTCATGGTCGGCGGCAGTATTTTGTCTCACGGTATTGCGCCGTTGCATCATGGCATTGAGGCGATCGCCGAGCATGTCCATACTATTCCTACCGTCGGCGGCGTACTGGGCGCCATCACACCTACGCTGCTGGACGCGCTGGTGGGTATTGTCGCCGGGGCGCTGGTGTTGCTGGTGGTAACGATGGCGACGCGAATATTTCGTCCGGCGAAAGCTTAAGTTGCTGTCATTCCCGCGAAGGCGGGAATGACAACAGGCTAGGATTCCGGCTTAATCGCCAGCGAAGTTTCGAACTTCAAATCGTTGGTATCGACGATTTCCGCTTTCAATTCGCCTTTTTCTGTCGGCAGAAAATAAAAATTGAAGCTCGGATTTTTGCTGATGGTGAAATCGATATCGGCGGACATGATTTCTCGTCCGGCGTAGCGGACGACCAGATGCTTGACGTATTGAACGCGCTTATCTTCCTTGCTCATGCCCGAGAAATTCGGATGGCTGACCATCAGTTTCGCGAGATTGGGCCGATTCAATTCGATGTCGTCGTCGAGACGGAATTTCATTTTCCCCATGTTCGCCATGTTATCGTCTGCGCCGCCGGGCGCCGAGCAGCCGCCGGCCGCGGCGATGGTTTTGACATCCATGAATAACGCGCCGTCGTTGGTTTCGGCCACGGCGCGAACAAATGTCGAGGTCTCCACGCGCACCCGCGTTTCAATATCGGCACGGCCGCTCTCCGGCGTGAGGTTAAACACCACGCCGATCGGGCTCGGATTATTGTCGATCACCAACCAAAGTTTTTTGATATAGCGTTGCGGTTTTTGCGGTTCGATGGTGCGCAGTACGATCGGCACGATGGACGCGTCTTCGGCGCGGCTGCTAATGTCTAAACGAATGATGTTATTCGCCGAGGCATTGATCGCGCGCTGCTCGAAGACGGTTTTTTTGAGCTCTTGCCACACCGGGCTGTCTTCCGGATCGTAGCGCGGCGAGAACGCCTCGGCGCCGGCCAATAATGAATTGAGCGCCATCCAAAGGATTATCAGACGCCGCAAAGGTCGGGATGCATTCATCAAAATCTCCTATTTCGTTTTCGTTGTTCTCAATAATTAGCGTACTTCAATCGCCGGCAAACCCGGCACGGGCTTGCGCGATCAATGATTGCACATTAGCACCGGTCAGCGATTCCAGAAAAGCGATGAGTTGCTTCTTCTGCGCATCGGTCAAATTAAGGCGATGTACTCGCGGATCACGCTGCGGATCACCGCCGTTGCCGCCATCGTAAAAATCCACCACGTCGCGCAGCGTGGCTAGCGAACCGTCGTGCATGTATGGCGCAGTCAGCGCGACATTGCGCAAGGTCGGTACGCGAAAAGCGTAGCGATCGCCTTCGCGCCCGCTAACGACAAATCGCCCGGTGTCGGGCACATCTTTTACGATTCCCAACTGGCCGTTGATTCGGGCCCACTCGACGCCGGTGTTGCGATAGGTATCGTCGGTAAAGCTGGCGAAATCGGGCTCAATGACGTGGCAGTGGCTGCAACCGGTGCTGCGAAACACCTCATAACCGGCACGCGCCTCGGCGTTTAGCGCATCGGGATTTTTGCCGTAATACCACTGATCGAACGGCGAACCCGCCGCGACCAGGCTGCGCTGATACGCCGCGAGCGCTGCGCTGATTAATTGTTTGCTGACGCGTTGCCCGGCAAAGGCCGATCGGAATGCTTTGTCGTATTCCGGCCGCGCGCGTAGGCGCGACACGACGTCCTCGACGCTGGGATTCCACTGTTCTTCGACGTTCAGCAACGGCCCCCAAATTTGCTCTTCAAGGGAAAGGGTGCGGCCATCGCGAAACAACGATTTCGCCAAACCAACGTTGAGCAAGCTCGGCGTATTGCGCCGTAAGATAACGCCGCCGCGCCCAGACGCGGTCGGCAAGGTATTGAGCGCGAATCCTTGTTCGGGCACGTGGCACATCGAGCAGGACACGACGCCGTCTTCGGCCAGATGCGGCTCTAAAAAAAGCCGGCGACCCAGATCCACTTGCAACGAACGATTGCCTGCCAGACCCGTATCTTCCAGCGGCAGCAGGCCGAGCCACGGCGAGAATTCGCCGATCGCATGCTTAATCGGCATCGCGAAAATGAATAGGCACGAAATGATTGCCCGGAAGGAAAAGCGCTTCATCACGCGTTGGCCTTATCCGGTGGCACCCAGCGCCGATGCAAGGGCATGGCTGTGATCCGCGTCCTGCTTGGCTCTCACGGCATCCCACGCTGCGGGCAACCATCCATGCAGGTTTTCAAGGGTCAGCATCATCAGCGCGCGAATCCAAGTGTCGCGCTCGTTCAGGCAGGGAATGAAGTGATAATCTTTGCCGCCCGCCGCCAAAAAACTCGTGCGGCCTTCGATTGCGATTTCTTCCAAGGTTTCCAAACAATCGGCGCTAAAACCCGGGCAGACGATGTCCACGCGCCGCGTGCCGCCTTTGCCGAGTTGTTCCAAGGTCGGCGCGGTGTAGGGTTCGAGCCATTTTGCTTTGCCGAAACGCGATTGAAAAGTCACGATGAAATCATCTTTTTTTAGTTGCAACGCGTCCGCGAGCAAGCGCCCAGTTTTTTGGCACTGACAATGATAGGGATCGCCTTTGTCCAAACTAAATCGCGGCACGCCATGAAAACTCATCACCAGCTTTTCGCCGCGGCCATTTTTGTTCCAGTAGTCGCGCACATTTTGCGCCAGGGCCGCAATGTAACCGGGATGATCGTGATACTGGCGGATGGTGCGGATCGCCGGTTGGTTGCGCCAGGTTTTTAATTCGTCGAAGGCGCTGTCAAAACCTGACGCCGTGGTGCTAGCCGAGTATTGCGGATACAGCGGCAGCAGCAAAATGCGATCACAAAACTGCGCCCGTAGCTTAGCCAAACCGGCCGCGATCGACGGATTGCCGTAGCGCATCGCCGCCTCGACGATAATCGGCGCGGCATTGGTGCGCTCGCCAAGATAACCTTGCAGCAACTGCGCTTGGCGCTGGGTAATCACGCGCAGCGGCGAGCCGTCTTTAGTCCAAATCTGCGCGTACTTCGCCGCCGATTGCGCCGGCCGAGTGCGCAAAATAACGCCATGCAAAATCGGCCACCAAATCAAACGCGGAATTTCCACGACACGTGGATCGGTCAAAAATTCCTTCAAATAGCGCCGCGTCGCCGCCGGTGTCGGCTCGTCCGGCGTGCCGAGATTGATCAGCAAAACGCCGATTTTGTTGATAGTGCCGTGGGAGTACGATGGTTCAGGAGACATGGAGGGAGTGAGGTGTTAGGAGTTAGGAGTGAGGAGGTAGGAGTGAGGAGGTAGGAGTAGCTAGCAAAGCCAGCGGCCGAGGGTTTAGCCCCTAACACCTTACCCCTTACTCCTCACGCACATCATTGTTGCGACAGCGCCGACGACAGCAACTTCGCCGTCACGTCGACAATCGGGATCACGCGCTCATACGCCATGCGCGTCGGGCCGATGACGCCGACGGTGCCGACTACTTGGCCATCGATTTCATAGGGCGCGGTGACGACGCTGCATTCGTCCAGCGGTACGACACCGGATTCGCCGCCGATAAAAATCTTAACGCCGGGCGCATGGGAGCTGTCGTTGAGGATTTGCATCAGTTGAGTCTTTTGCTCGAACACGTCGAATAATTTGCGCAGGTTCACCACATTCGACGATAGATCGTCGACGCGTAGTAAATTACTCTCGCCGGACAACACATAAGCGTCGCGCTGCTCGGCCATGCCGTCGCCACCGGCCGCGAGCATCGCTTGCATCAACTTCGACATATCTTGATGCAGTTGCTCCAACTCGCGCTGAATTTTCGTGCGCATTTCTTCGAACGTACCGCCGACATAATGCTGATTCAAATAATTCGCAGCTTGCGTTAATTCGCTCGGCGAATAGTTGTGATCGGTGCGGATGACACGGTTTTGCACATCGCCGTCGCTGGTGACCATGATCAGCAATACACGTTTGTCGGACAAGCTCAAAAATTCCAAATGCTTCAGCGATTGGCTACGGCGCTTGGGGGTCATCACCACGCCGGCGAAATGGGTCAGGTCCGACAACAATTGCGAGGCCGATGCCACCAAGCGCTGTGGGTCGGCGGGATTGAGTTGACCTTCGAGTTGATTGAGCTGGCCTTGCTCGAGCGGTGCGATGGTCAGCAACGTGTCGACAAAAAATCGATAACCGCGCGCCGTCGGAATGCGGCCGGCGGAGGTATGCGGGCTGGCGATGAAGCCCATCTCTTCTAGATCCGCCATGATGTTGCTGATCGACGCGGGCGAGAGTTCCAAGCCGGAAAACTTCGCCAGCGCGCGCGAGCCGATCGGCTGGCCGTCGCTGATATAGCGTTCAACCAAGAACTTCAGCAGGATTTGCGCGCGTTCATTCAGCATACCTGCATTCTAGCAAACTCTCCGATCCCTAATCCGATTCGATTTAATGAGGAGAAATATAATACTTTTGTTTATATAAGCGGTGTAACATGATGGTGTAAAACATAATTTAATTGGAGCGCTCAATGCAAGACAATAATCGCGCGGGGCGAACGACGGTCGCGTTCGACGGCACCTTACTCGCCGTCGACAAAGCCTACTGGTCGACCAACGGCGCAAGCTGGAACGCCACCAGCAAGTTGCTCGAACTACAACAACCCGCCAAGCAACGGCTGAGCCTCGGCAACGCCAATGCGTGGATCGCCTTCCTCGCCGATCCGGGCCTATCGATGAAAATTCGCGATTGGCTGATCGAGCGCTCCGATACGCCGCCCGAGGTGGCGAATAAAAAGGACGCCGTGGCCGTCATCGTCAACGCCGAGGCAAAAATGTTTTTGCTGAGCGGCTGGTATTCCATGGTGAAAGTTGAAACCGTCCCGTTCGCCGAAGGCGCCGCGCAAGAAGGCGCGCTAGGCGCGATGCTCGCGGGCGCGAAAGCGCCGATGGGCTTAGCCCTGGTCGCGCGCCGCTCCGCATGGGTCGTCGCGGGTGTGGACTACGTCAACATCGAAACCGGGCAATTTGGCGGGATACAGTTTGAACAGCGCTTTAGCGAGCAGAAGGTGTTGTAAGCCGAATTTTTCAGCGCCTGCCTCATTAATCCTGCGCATATGCCCTTTGGTGCGACACAAAGTCAGTTTATGACTGACCTAGCGACGTCTAAGGCAAGGATAAAACTTGCCGTCGGTGGTGACGATGGATTACCTGTCAATGCGGCGACAGGCTGGAAAGCCGACGTAAGCGGCAACTGCTTCGTAAACTGCACAACCATCAAACCAATATACGATACCAAGGGCATAACCCAGTTGGTAGTGCCCGGCCAAGGCCATGGATTTAACGGTATGATAAATTCGACGCAAGTGGAGACGATATCACTCTTCTAGCAAACGACTCCTGCGCTGGGACTATCTGATTGAAAGTGGCGCACCTCGCTGGTTTGGGAATTGTATGTGCGCTGGCCTTAGGATGTGCCGCTGTTCCACGTCAAGAAAATTCATCGCGAGAAGT
>JANOGO010000090.1:0-1934 GCA_031406045.1 Pseudomonadota bacterium | reverse complement strand
CGCACAGCGCACGCGGACTTATCCTCGCGCAACGATCGATCGACAATCCGCGTGCGCTGTGCGCACCCTACGCCTGCTTTTCCGCTGTGACCGTTTTTGACCTATAATTGCTTCACGTAAATTACGTGAACACGAAAATGTCTAAAGAAAACACCAAACAAAACGTCACCGTCGCGATCGACAAGCAGCTTCTCAAACGTGCGCGCGCATTAGCCGCGAGCCGGGGCGCGAGTATCAGTTCGTTATTGGCAGACGGGTTGCGCCGCCTAGATGAACAAGCGGCGATTTACGAGCAAGCCAAGGTACGCGCGCTTGCGTTGCTCGGTAACGGTCTACATTTAGGCGGCACCGGCGTTAAAGATCGGGACTCGCTGCATGAACGGTAGTCGATTCATCGATTCCAATATATTGATTTATGCCCACGACAAAGATGCAGGCGCTAAGCAACGCGTGGCGTCGGCGAAACTTGCGGAACTATGGGAAAGCGGGCAAGGCTGCTTGAGTACGCAAGTGTTGCAGGAGTTTTTCGTCAATGTCACACGCAAGATCAAGGCGCCGTTGGCGCATAGCGTCGCGCGCGAGGTCGTTCGTACCTATGCGGTTTGGGTGAACGTTCCGATTACCGCGGCGACGATCCTGCGCGCCACGGAAATCGGAGAAGTATGGCAGCTTTCTTTTTGGGACAGCATGATTATCGCGAGCGCCGAGGAAAATCGCGCCACTAGCCTGATTACGGATGATTTGAATGAGGGCCAAATCATCGCCGGAATCGAAATCGTAAATCCGTTTCGAGAGCTGGGGCAGCGATCGTAAAAGGCTAACCAAGATAGCTCGTAGGTTGGGTTGAGGCACGAACCCCAACATTGCTGCTCGGGATTGTCGTTGGGGTTCGCTTTGCTCACCGCCAACCTACGTGAATTTTGCTTATTAGCTTCTTCTTCATCATCTCGCCGTTGTTGAACTCCGTAATAGCGGGGTGCGCATCGCGCACGCGGGTAGTCGAGAACCCGTTCGCGTGCGCGATGCGCACCTGGCGCCTGATTGCCAGGAAGCACACGTTAGTGCAGCGATACCGAGGTCACGTTCAAGTTGTACGTCACCTCCAAAACAAAACCAGCCGACGGATTTTCGGCGTGGATATGCAATGTGTGCGCACCGGCTTTGAGAGCGCCAATATGCGCATAAACACCGTCATCGATAGCGGGTGAAAAGATTCCGGCTGGCACACCGCCCAAGCTGGCACAGGGTGGATCAAACAAATTATCTTCCGGCAAGGCGGCGGCGAAGACTTTCGACTTGACTCGGCGCAGATGCTTAAGGGGCTTGCCGTCGAGCTCGACCAGTAGGTTAATCGAGCCGTCGATAAACGGCGCCGCGCCCGCGCGCAGGTCAGCAACCGAAATATTCGCCGGGCCTTGGCCGCAAACATTCGGTGAATTGAGATTGACGCTGTTCACCACCGGGAAAAACAGATTCACGTTGTCCGGCACGGTGCATGTTCGGATAACCGACGCACCACCGCCGAATAACCCGGCCAAGAACCAAGTCGAACCGCGTTGCCCCAACATGCAATTCTCGCCGGTGGTATCGAGCAACGGATTTTGTGATGACGGAATCGAAAGCGCCCATTGCCACCATTGAGCGCTGAGGGATTTTAGGCCGTCGGATTCTGCCGAGGCAGGGATTGCGTGTGTCGCCAAAGCACAGGCGAACGCAAGACTTGCAATTAGTTTGTATCGCAGCGTATTGAACATTTTTCATCTCCTAGTGGGTTTGAAAACAAACGATAGTGAGTGTAGGGTGCATTCATGCACCGTGCAGCGGCGGTGCATAAATGCTCCTTACGAAAACTTTTCGCGTGCGCTACGCGCACTCGCCGGTGCTTACTTGATCGCGTAGACGTCGTAACGCACCAGCAATTTGTCGCGCTCGAA
>JANOGO010000383.1:0-5913 GCA_031406045.1 Pseudomonadota bacterium | reverse complement strand
AAACCGGGGGCCGCCGGCGGGGGCGCTTTTTTTTGTTTTTTTTGTTCTTGGGGGTGGGCCAGGCGGGCCGGGCGGTGGTAAAATTTATTGTTGGTAAAAAAAAAAACACGACTGTGAAACCAGCAATAACGCCGGATCCGGAAAAAATAGTCGACGGTTACAAGCTCAACGGTGTTGCATTCGGTACCGGCGATGACTTAGCATTCGTCGCGCCATTTGGCGTCGCGGCGATGGCAAGCAGCGCGAATCAAACGTGGCTGAATAAAATCTGGGCTGGCCTCGCCACGAGGAAAGTGTCCGATACCGATTATTTCGGCGAAACCTTGACGATGTTGTCGATGATCGCGATGTCCGGCAACGCGTGGAAACCGTAACGGTTTAATGGTCGCCGGGCGAATCATCCGAAGCAGAAACATCTTTACGTCGGCGCAATCGCTGCATCGCCCACATGACGTAACCGGAAAGCGAATACGCCAAGAATATGCCGAATAGCACGCGTGCTTGGTCGATGGTAATCACGACGAACAACATCACAATCACCAGCATCGCCCAAAACGGCACACTGCGGCGCAGATTCAGCGTTTTGAAGCTATAAAATTTGACGTTGCTGACCATGCTGAGCGCCGCGAATACCGTGACGCACCAGACGATCCAATCGATTTTGCGGCCGACGATTTCGTAGTCGTCCATGATCCAAACGAAACCGGCTAATAGCGCGGCGGCGGATGGGCTCGGCAGGCCGGTGAAATAGCGTTTGTCGGCGACGTCTAATTGCGTGTTGAATCGCGCCAATCGCAGCGCCGCGCACGCGCAATACAAAAACGATGCGATCCAACCCCAGCGGCCGAGGTCGCGTAGTGCCCATTCGTAAATCACCAGGGCCGGCGCCGCGCCGAACGAAACCATGTCGGACAAGCTATCGTATTCCGCGCCGAATGCGCTTTGCGTGTGGGTCATGCGCGCGACGCGCCCATCGATCCCATCGAGCACCATCGCAACAAAAATGGAGATCGCCGCGAGCGTATATTTTTGATTCATCGCTTGCACGATCGCGAAAAACCCCGCGAACAGCGCAGCGGTGGTAAACAAATTGGGCAGCAGATATATCCCGCGCCGGCGTTGGCGCAAGTCTAAGCCCTGCGGTGGTTCTGAGTCAGGCATGGGGGCGCGCGATTCCGAAAAGCGTTATCTTAACGCGATTATCGCCGCGGGCGGCGAAAGAACATCCACAGTCCGCTGCCGGCCAGCAGTAAAAAAAGCAAGCCGACCGCGTCCATTAAGTAGGGCCCGTAGTGGCCGAGGATGCGGCCGCTGTGCAGGTCTTGCATGATGCGCTCGAACGGCAATGATGGCGCGAGTTGCTTGGCGTGGGCTTGCTGATCGGGCGGTAACGCTTGGCTGACGGACCACACGGCGTCACCTTGAAACGGCTGCCAGTTAACGCCGTCCGTGCTCGCGAAAGCACTGGTGCTTTGTAAAACAATGTGCTGTTCCGATAAGCCGATTTTTTCGATCGGGTTGATCGGCAATTGGTTCGACGCGATTCGATCGATCAGTCGGCCGGTGTTATCCACTAGAGCTAATTCAGTCCGGCCGGCAATCGCGATCAAGTCGTCCGTGGCAATCATGCCGATCGCGTTGCGTAATTCAAAGGATGGTTTTTTACCATCGAGCAGCGTGCCGTTTTCGTCGCTGATCAGCCAGTGGCCGCGCGCCGTATAGCCCGTGGCAGGCACCGCGCCACGAAGTCCATACCATGCGGTGATCCAAGGCACCTGCACGGAGATCCGCGCCAGTCCTAGCTCTGCGGTGTGGTTCAGTGCCCAACCGGTGAGGACGAGAAAAACGACAAATAAGCTTACCGCGACGCCCATCCAACGATGCACGCGATGTAAAAAAATGCCGATGGTGTGGCGCTTGTGTCGCGCCACGCGCGCTGTTTGCGACGTCACTTTTGCAGGTGTCGATGAAAATAAAGCGCCGTGCGTGCCATGCGTTCCATCGCCCAAACCGAAAGCGTTGCACCGGCGATGCCGTCGATACGTTTCGAAAGGCGCTGTCTTTCTGCAAGTTGCGTCCCTTCAAATTGTCTCAGGAACGCCGGATACCGCACTTCCATGCCGCGACTTTCGCGATAGACCAACACGCGCGCTTTTTCGATACGATCGTTGACGACGACAAAACCGGCGGTGATGAATTCCTCTTTACCAATTTCTTCCAGAATCCACGCAGTTTTCGCGCCGTCTTTCCAATAGCGTTGGCGTAAACGTGGAGGCGGATGGCCGAGGATTTTTTCGATGTCCGGTTGAATTTCGGCGGTGATCCATAGCATTGACGGCGGCGGCGCGGTGCCGAATGCGTCGGTCAGAAATGCATCGGGAGCGAGATAAATTTGTTCGTCGGCTGCGCCTGCGACGAGCGCCGAGGCAAACAAGAACAACAGGGTTAGTGGAATGAGTTTGATCATTCCGTCGTGAGGTTTTTTTGCGTTTTCAATTCAATTACCGTTGAATACCTTATTCGTCATTCCCGCGAAGGCGGGAATCCAGTGACTTTAAACGCCGCTGGATTCCCGCCTTCGCGGGAATGACAGAATGAAAATCGGCTGTCGAGCCAGTGATTCTAGAACATATAACCCATACCAAGACTGAATCTATCCTTCTTCGGATCTTCCTTAAAGTCCTGATAATCGGCCTTGAACACAACTTGTGGGTGCAGCTTGAAATTCAACCCGAACGTCGTCACGCGCTCATTGTTCTTGGGATCCGCAGTCAGGCCGCTCGGCACACTCGCTTGAGTATTGTAACGTTCGTAGCGCGCAAAGGGCGACAGTTCCATCTCGTCGCCCAGACGGAAATGGTAGCCCGCCTCGGCGTAATAGCCCCAGAAACTGCTCGGTGCGATCTGTGAGCTGTCGCCGCTGCGGGCAATCGCTGCCGCGGTGATTTTGTCGGCGTCGCCGAGGCTGCCGCGCGCGTAGAGCGCGCGCAACTCTAAACCACCCAGTCGATATTGAGCGTGAACGTCCCACAGCAGCAAGCGGCCATTGACGCCTTTCAATGCCGAATCCGTTACGCCATTTTGTCCGGTGTTGCCGGTCACGACGCTGGCGCCCAAGGCCAGCCCCGGAATGCCGCGATAATTCAGCGCGCCGTAAAAGGCGAAATCGTGCGCCGCGGCTTCGGATAATTCCGTGCGCATGGAACGAATCGAACGATCCGGCCGCTCGAATTTGCCCGCATCCATACCCGACATGATGCCCGCGTCGTAGCGCAAACCTTGCACGATCTCGCCATGCACGCCGACCCCTGCTTCGCGCCAAGTCGTAGGAATGATGCGGGTTTCCACCTCGTTGCGCTCGACGCCGAAGAAGGTTGGCGGCTCATGGGTTTCGTTGATAATGCCCACCGGCACCAGCATCGCACCGGCTTTGACATTGAACGCATCGTTGATGCGGTAATCGATGTAGGCTTGCTCTAACTCCACGGCGCCCGATTCCGCACCGCCTTCGACCAGCGCGTGCTCAACTTCCAATTCGGAATAGAAGCGCAGCCGATCGTTGAATTTGTGTCCATAAAAAAGCACGAAGCGATGGAAATCGATCTCGTCTTTTTTATCGCCGTCCTTATAGTTGTTGTAATGCAATTCGCCGTAGCCGCCGAAGGTGTTGCTGCCGGAAGCCAAGCCCATCAACGTGCCTGGTGCGGCGGAAGGCGGCGCGGAACCTTGAGCGGCTGGTGCGCCGGAAGCCGGCGCCGCTTGTTGCGATTTCATTTTCGCCATCTCGCTACGAAGTTCGTCCAGCTCCTTCTGCAAAATCTCCAGCTTTTGCTCGATGGAGGCATCGGCTGCGATAGCGCCTGGGCTTATAAATGCGAGGGCGATTGCCGCCGCGAGGTAAGTCTTTTTCATTGTCTTCTCCTGTTTAAAAAATGAATATGCAAATTTAAGGTTGGTAACCGTCAGTCAGCGTTTGCAAGAACGCGACCAAGTCGTCGATCTCTTGCGTATTCAACGCCGGTGCTTGTCCGGGCGAGCGGTCATAGGGTTTTTCGCTGCGGTTCACATTGGCGCGAAACTCAGCGGGTAGATCGTTGAATTTGTCGATCCCCAACCCGCTGGCCGGATACCACTCTTCCGGGTTAGTGTCGCGCCGAACGTAGAACGCGACGACTTCTTTGAGTGTTGCGAATTTGCCATTGTGGAAATAAGGGGCGGTCACGCCGACGTTGCGCAAGGTCGGGACTTTGAACGCGCCGCACAGATCATTGCGGCTCGACAGATCCGTGCGATCGGGACCACACAAGCCGAGGTCAAAGTGAGTAGAAACATTGTTCGCAGGGATATCGTTATTTCGCGGGACGCCGAGATTATCGTAGGTGAAATCGGTGAATAGTGGTGGCGAACCGTCTTCATTACGGCTGCCCGGATGGCACGCCGCGCAATTACCTTTGCCTTCCGCGAAATACAGCACCAGTCCGCGTAATTCTTGTTCGGTAAGCGATGCTTGTCCATTCAGGAAAAAATCGTATTTGCTGGTGAAGGGATTAAATTCCGGATCTTCATCTTCATATGTTGCGATCGCCGCGAGTGCGCTTTCAAATGCCCGATCGGAGTTATCGAAAATATCCGCACCGAAAACGCTACGAAATTCCTCAGCGTAGGGTGCCGCCCGTAACTTGTTCACGACGTCGGCCGCATCGGCATTGGCCATTTCGTGCGCCGCCAGAAACGGCCGCCGCGCTTGCTCGGCGAGGCTCCGGGCGCGGCCATCGCGATTAAAGCCGCCGGTCGGCGTGTCCTCCGCATCGAAGAAAAAAGCCGGGTTCTGCTTTAAGTAGCGCAAGGAGGGGGCGTTACGAAATCCCGGTTGAGTTAGGGCAGCGCCGCCCAGCGGGACGGCGCGATTGTCGTTTCCGGCGTGAGCACGAGCGGGATCGTGACAGGTGGCGCAGGCTAAATTCCCCGAAGCCGATAGGCTGGCGTCATGAAAAATTTTGTCACCCAGCGCGGCGCTGGCAGACACTTTGCTCGCGGCGGCAGGTTCGCTCGACGAACCACCACCGCAACCAGCGAGCAAGAGGGCGAAACCGAGGAGAGCGACGGAAACGGGTTTCATTGGTTTTGGTAATGCTATTAGTAGTATTAGTGCCAATGTTAATGATTCGTATTTAAGATGGCAACTGAAATTTACGATTTGCATAAAAATTTCGGTAACAATCGATGTGGCGGCTACGCCCAGGGCAGAAATATCAGTGCAATCGCCGCAACCGTCAGTGCGGCGGGTACAACGGCTCTAAGCAAGTTTTCGAAACTCATCGGTGACTAATGCGCGGTAAATTTGCCCGAGCCAACCGTTGTATGCGTATCCATCGCCAACAATTTTGACCAATCTTCATAAAGTTCTCGTAGCACCGAGCGAAAAGGTTCGGAGAAGGCCGATTGGTGCCCAAGCACATAGAGGTTATGGATGATCTTGTGCGCGATGATGGAGCAGGGTTTATCGCGATATAGGCTCATCAGACAAAGCGTGCCGGCCAGACAAGGCTCGGGATTGTCGCCGAAAAATTCCATTTCTGTGCTATCGATCATTTGCATGCTTTTTCCCAATTAGTAAATGCGAATGATTCTCATTATTTATAAATGATTGGAGGATGTCAAGCGAATTTTTGGTTACCCTTCCCCACCTCTTGTCATTGCGAGCTGCCTGTATTGGCGCGGCCGATACTGCTCACGGACCATGAACCGAATAACACTCATGGAAAACAGACGCTTAAAAGTCTGAGGTGAAGCACGACCCAGTGCTATAGCCAAGGCCCTCCCTCACCCCATCCCTCTCCCGCAAAGCGGGAGAGGGTTGGGGTGAGGGTCGGCAAAAATTGTTAACCACAAATAGAACCAACACTGTTACTC
>JANOGO010000382.1:0-7097 GCA_031406045.1 Pseudomonadota bacterium | reverse complement strand
TCACCGGTGCCGAGCTCGCGGCCTGCGGGGCCGTTGACTGCGGAGAATAGGGCGAATTTACCGAGCTTATCCACAACCTCGGTTCCTTGATTCGGCGGGCTGAGCATCACAACGCGACCAAAATTTTCGACCAAGCCGGCGAAGGCGAGTTGCCGGACAATGATGCCGCCAAGCGAGTGCGTGACAAAATGAATCGCCTGTTGCCCATCGGGAAAACATTCGAGGATTTTCGGCGCAACGAAATTCTCGGCGAGCGCTACGATTCCGTGTCGTCGTGACGGATACGAAACGTTACAAACGTCAAAGCCGGCGGCGGCCAACGCGTTGCTCATGCGATCCATTGACGCGGCGCTTCGGGCAAGGCCATGTAGCAGGACGACCCGTGGTTTCATCGGCTCGGCGTTGACTGCACCGAAAGCCGCGATAAAAAGAGAGATGGAAAAAACGAAAATCAAATTTCTTACGGGTTTTCCCCTGCACATAGGCCGTCCTTCTTTACAGTATCGGCTTTAACGGAAGCAATTGCCAAAGGCGCACGCGTCCACGTTTGGTGAGCGGCACATATTTGTCCGGTTCTTCACTTGCGTGCCAACTATTTTCCGGCAGCATGTCTTCTTCGATCGCCATTTGTACGCGGTTGGCAAACGTTGCGTCGCGCACGATTACACCAACCTCAGTGTTGAGGTTTTCCGAACGCGGATCGAGGTTGTAAGTGCCGATGTAGGTCGTTTCGCCATCGATCACCATCGACTTCGCGTGCAACGCGAAAATCGGCGGCTTCGTCGGGCCGCCGACGCGCGCCGTTAACCTTTGTCGATTTTCTGGATCCGGTTTGAATTCGTAAATCTCGATGCCCATTTTCAGCAATGATCGGCGCTGATTGCGGTAGCCGGAAAACGCTTGGAGGTTATCGGTTGATGCGAGCGAATTGGTGTTGATGCGAACCCGAACGCCGCGCGCAATGGCTTGTTTGAACAATGCCCGCGCTTTGCTCGACAGGACCAGATATGGCGATTGAATCAGGATGTCTTGTTTCGCGCTGGCGACAAGTTTCGCCAGTTCCGCGGTAGTGCGGCCACCGCCGCCGAGACTGAAGGTGCTTTTGTTTTTCCCCGGCAAATCGTGGATAAACTTGGCATCGCCCCAAGACATTTCTGCGTTCACGCGCGCGAAAGATTTCGGCGTCGCCGCAATCGCGGCGCGAACCTCCGGCGCGAAATTGTCCGGCACGCGCGCGTAATCGTGCAACTCGCGATAAACACGCTGAATTTCTTCGTCCGACACCGCGACATTTTTTTGCATGAGGCCAAAACCGTCATACAAGGTTTCTACCGGCGCTGCGAGCGGACTGTCCCAAAACGATTCGAAATTTGCGCTCATCGTTTTCACCGCTTCGCCTAACAGCAGCGCATCGCGATCGCGAAAATTGTAATCGGCGTCGTAGCTGAAATATTCATCCGCCATATTGCGCCCGCCGGTAATGCCGACGATGCCATCGACGATGAGCGTTTTATCGTGCATGCGCTGGTTCACGCCGCGAAAATTAGTCACGACGTTATAGATGCGCTTGTGCAGCGGCGTACCGACGCGATGCTTTGGATTGTAGATACGAATATCGACGTTCGGATGTTTGGCCAGCGCGAGTAAGGATTTATCCGGCGCGTCGATCAACAAATCATCGACGATCACGCGAACCAATACGCCGCGCTCGGCGGCGCGCAGCAGCGCTTCGCTGGCGAGAATGCCGACGTTGTCGGTGCTCCAAATGAAATACTGCACCTCGATCGAACGCTCGGCATTATCGACAAGCCACGCGCGCGCCAGCAACGCTTCTTCGCCGGTGTCGAGCACGAATGCGCCGGTTTGACCGGGGTGCGCGGCGATCTCGTTGTGGATGACATTGAACGACGATTCCGCTGCGACTGGAAACGCCGATGACAGGCAGACAAACACAAGTACGATAGTGCTTGCCGCCGATTGGATCAACCTTTGCCAAGTCATCGCGAGCGTTCGATGGGAACGGCGTTACGCCACCGCCATGCCTTTTACGATCGCGGGACGCGCCGCCATCATCGCGCCCCAGCGAGAGAAATTCGGTAATCCACCGGCGCGCTCGGCAAGGCCTTTGCGCGCCGCATAAATCGGATACAGCGCGAGATCAGCGACCGACAATTCATCCGCGAGAAAATCGCGGCCATTCAAGCGCACATCGATATCGCCGAAAAAGCGTAGCAAGCGAGTTTCAAAAAACGCAACATTGGCGGGCGATTTATCCGGCACCATACCGTTGCTCAAAAATATAGCGCTACTGGCGCCGGCGCAATCAGCGCAGGCTTGCATCAACCACTGCCGGGCAACAGCTCGGCGCACAGCGTCGGTCGGCAGCAACTTGCCGGTTTTTTCCGCAAGATACATCACGATCGCGCCCGACTGCGCGAGCGAAAACGGTTTACCGCCGGGGCCTTCGTGATCGACGATTGCAGGGATCATCCCAGCGGGATTGATCGCGAGATACTCCGGTTTTTTCTGATCGCCGTTAGGCAGGCTCAGCTTGTGAGCGGTGTAGGGCAAACCGAGTTCTTCAAGCGTGATGGCAACGCGTTGGCCGTTGGATGTTGCTGCTGTGTAAAAGTCGATCATTGGGAGTTCCTCTTTATGAAGTTACTATCATACGTTAGTTATTGTGTCGGATGAATGCCTGTAGAGGCGCGCGGATACTGGCTTGCAGGCCATTTAATAGAAAAGCGACAACCGCTGTGCTGATTACTTCAACTAATCAGCTTGTCATATTCCGCATGGCTCCCAATCCAAAACCATTGAATACCGTGATCAACAGGAACACCTAGCGCACGATAACCGAGGCTGATTCGAACACTACGGAAGGCGCCGTTCTTGATGGGCTTAAAGTGTAACGACGGGTGCGAAGGATTTTGCTTCAGAAGCAAATAGCTATCGCGAGCAAGCTGCTGAATATTGCTGGGCGGCGATTCAAAGTTTTGCCAGAATCTCGATGATGCAAAATGCCTCAAAGTTCACGGGCTTTGCCGTTGTCGTATTCCACGCGGGCCTCGGTGGCGAGCGCATCAAGCTTACCCGCTGCGGCATCGGCTTCGATCTGCGCATCCCATGCAGCTTCATCGAACTGCGCGAACCAACGGCGAAACTTCGCTAGCTCTTCGCTGGGCAATTCCTTAACAGCGTTCTCTATTGCTTTGGCGTTGTGCATCCGATGCTCCACGGCTTCCCTGTATTAATGGATTATATTTGAGGACCGAAAATATTACAGCATCCCCAATTCCAACTTCGCCGCCTCCGACATGTTGTCGCGCGACCACGGCGGCTCCCACACCAATTCTACTTTTGCATCGTTGACGCCTTCGACTGCTTTAACCGCATTCTCGACGGTACCCGGAAACGTCTGTGCAACAGGACAACCGGCGGCTGTAAGTGTCATTTCAATAGCTACGTTATTATCGTCGTCGATGTCGATGCTGTAGATCAAACCGAGGTCGTAAATGTTGATCGGGATTTCCGGATCGAACACTTGCCGCAGCGCCAGAACCACTTTACCTTCAATCGTGTGCAGCGGCGGCGAAGGCAATCCCTCGGCCTCATGCGGTTTTTCATCATCATCTTTATACAACCAATCCATTACGCCCATCTCATTTACTCCGTGGAAACCGCGTCGTGATCATTTTTTAGCGCGGCTTGCAATGTGTGCCACGCCAGCGTCGCGCATTTTACACGCGCAGGGAATTCGCGCACGCCGCTCAATACTTCCAACTTGCCTAGTGCTTCCGTCGGCTCGGCATCGTCGGTGGTGACCATTGCATGAAAATCCTGGAACATCGCTTCAGCTTCCGCTTCGGTTTTGCCCTTCAGCGTTTCCGTCAACAGCGATGCGGATGCGGTGGAAATCGCGCAGCCCTGGCCTTCAAAACTTACGTCTTTGATCACGCCGTTTTCGACCACGAGATAAAGCGTGATGCGATCGCCGCACAGCGGATTGAAGCCTTTCGCGAAGCGGTTCGGTTCGAACAACTTGCCGAAATTTCGCGGCCGTTTGTTGTGGTCGAAGATGACTTCTTGGTAGAGGTCGGTTAAATCTGACATAAAATTCTTTAACTCAAAAGACCTGCTCCTTCCCCTTCAAGGGGAAGGTTGGGATGGGGATGGGTTTCTATAGCGCACGTAAAACAACCCATCCCCACCTTAGTCCTCCCCTTGAAGGGGAGGAGAGCTAGTGTCACCGCCATCTATGAAAACACCTTCTGCACTTTGCGAATGCCCGCAAACAACGCATCGACTTCCGCTCGGGTGTTATAGAGCGCAAACGATGCGCGCGTCGTCGCCGCAATCCCAAGCCGCTCCATTACGGGCATCGCGCAGTGGTGTCCCGTGCGGACGGCGATGCCTTCATGATCGAGGATGGTGCCAATGTCGTGGGGATGAATGCGGCCGAGCGTAAAGGAAAACACGCTCGCTTTTTCGCGCGCGGTGCCGATGATTTTCAGTTCTGGAATATCGCGCGACAACGCCGTCGCGTACTCAAGCAAATCGTGTTCGTGGGCCGCGATGTTGTCCAGACCCAGTTCGTTGATGTAATCGATCGCCGCGCCGAGGCCGATGCCGCCGGCGATGAACGGCGTGCCCGCTTCGAATTTATAAGGCAATACGTTGTAAGTCGTTTTCTTGAAGCTCACAGTACGAATCATGTCACCGCCACCTTGGTAGGGCGGCATGGCGTCAAGCAATTTTTCTTTGCCATATAGAATGCCGATACCGGTCGGGCCATAAATTTTATGGCCCGAGAACGCATAAAAATCGACATCTAAGTCTTGTACGTCAATCAAAATATGCGGCGCTGCTTGCGCGCCGTCGACCAACACTACCGCGCCGGCGGCATGAGCGAGCTGGGTGATTTTCTTGATCGGCGTGATCGAGCCCAACGCATTCGCGACGTGCGTGATCGCGACGATCTTGGTGCGCTCGTTCAGCAGCTTAGCGTAGCCATCCATATCCAATTCGCCGCCGTCGCTGATCGGGATCACGCGCAGCAGCGCGCCGGTTGCCTCGCACGCCATTTGCCATGGCACGATGTTGGAATGGTGCTCCATTTCCGAGACGATGACTTCATCGCCGGCCTTAAGCTGAGCGCGCCCGTAACACATGGCGACGAGGTTGATCGCTTCGGTTGCGCCGCGCACGAAAATAATTTCCTCGTTCTTGCGCGCGTTGATGAACTGCCTAGCTTTGCCGCGCGCGGCTTCGAATGCATCCGTCGCACGCTGGCTTAAATCGTGCACACCGCGATGAATATTCGCATTCAAATGCGCGTAGTAATCGCGCTCGGCATTGATCACTTGCCACGGCTTTTGCGACGTCGCGGCGTTGTCGAGATAGACCAGCGGCTTGCCGTGAATCAACTCTTTCAGAATAGGAAAATCCTCGCGCACGCGGGCGATGTCGTAACCCGATTTCGCCGGTGGTTTTAAAGCGGTAGCAACGATCATAGAAATTCCTTCAGCAAATCGGCATCGGGCAAGCGGCTCATCAAAATATGCTCCATGCGCTGGCGCAGCGGCAAATACGTCAAGCCGCTGACTAAATCTTCGGCGAACGCGAAGATCAACAAGGTACGCGCCGCTGCTTCGTCGATGCCGCGCGAGCGCAGATAAAAAAGTTGATTCATGTCGAGCTGGCCGACCGTCGCGCCGTGGGCGCACTTGACGTCGTCGGCATAAATTTCCAACTCCGGTTTGGTGTCCACTTCGGCGTTTTCCGACAGCAATAAGTTTCGATTACTTTGCGAGGCGTCGGTCTGCTGCGCATCTTTGTGAACAACGACTTTGCCGTTGAAAATCGCGCGCGACGTGCCGTCCAAAATACCTTTGTAAAACTCGCGGCTAACGCAACGCGGCTTGGCGTGATCGACGCGGGTGTGGTGGTCAACGATTTGTTTGCCTTGCGTCAGATACAACCCGTTCATCACACAGTTGGCGTGCTCGCCGTCGAAGTAAGTCGAAATATCATTGCGCGAAAGCAGCCCGCCGAGCGCAAAAGAATAAGATGAAAATTCGCTTGCCTGCGCTTGCGTCGCGCGAATATCGGCGATGTGGCTCGCGCTCGCGCTTTCCTGCTGCAGCTTCAAATGCTCAATGCGTGAATCGCGCGCCGCGGTAATTTCTGTACTGACGTTATTGAAATAAGCAAAGTCGCCGAGCGCTGCGAAATGCTCGATCACTCGCGCGCGCGAACCGGACTCCGCGACAATAATATTTTTTACGGTGGCGATTGTGTCGCCTGTCGTTTGCAAAAACAAGACATGAATCGCCGCTTCGACTTCCACCCGATCCGGCACGATCAATACATAGCCATCGCCGAACAGCGCACCGTTTAAGGCGCTAACGCCAGACGCAAATTTCGTTTCGCCGAAATAACGTTCGAGCTTTTCGGGATGTTTTTCTAGCGTGGCGTTAACATTCGAAAGGATCACACCGTTCGGCAACACTTTCCGCGCGGAAAGTTGTTCAGAAAAATGGCCGTTAATGAACACCAATAGGTGCGCATCGTTATCGAGTTTTAAATCGGCAATGGCTGCAAGGCAGGCCGGATGCGGCTCTTCAGGCATACTTGGCTGCAAGCCGCGCCCCCCAAGGCTCGCAAGCGAGGTGTATTTCCAGTTTTCATGTTTTGTTGTCGGAAAACCAAGTTCGGAAAATTGCCCGATCGCGCGATCGCGCGAATTTTTAAGCCAGGGTAAATTCGCGCCGGCAAGTTGCGCCGATTGCTCTCGGAACACGCCGAGGTAATGCTCGCGCGCATTGAAAACGGCCGTCACGCTCATGCTGTTTGCGCCTTCAATTCTTTCTCGATCCAGCCGTAACCCTTGGCTTCCAATTCCAGCGCCAACTCCTTGCCACCGGATTTGACGATGCGTCCATGGGCTAACACGTGCACGAAATCCGGCACGATGTAATCGAGCAAACGCTGATAATGGGTCACGACCAGCATTGATCGTTCGGGCGTGCGGTTGGCGTTGACGCCGGCCGAGACGACTTTCAGCGCATCAATATCCAGGCCGGAATCGGTTTCGT
>JANOGO010000363.1:0-23291 GCA_031406045.1 Pseudomonadota bacterium | reverse complement strand
TGGCCGTTGTCCACCGACGTAATCAACGGCGCTTGAATTCTCGAATGGCTGGATTTACGCGATCGATATCCGCTTGAACTTGTTTGCGGCTTCGCTCATAAACGATCTCGTGTCCCATCGCGCGGCCGCTGTAGGCCAATTCTCTGCGCGTTGGAATCAGCTCGCAGCGGACACTGTGAACGCCTTCGCCGAGTACCACCTCAATGCGAGACGCTTGCTTACTCAGCACCACGACCTCCAGAAAACTTCCGGTGTCGGTAACGCATACTTTGATTTTTTCGTTTTGCATGAGGCTCATTTACTCCGCAATGGTAAGGCAACAAAGCGCGTCGCGAGACATCAAACCTGGCCGATAAAATCGCGTTTACCAATCTCTGCGCCGCAATGACGCAGAATATCGTAGGCGGTGGTGCTGTGGAAGAAGAAATTCGGCAGCACGCTGTGCAACAAGTAGGCTTGGCCTTTGTAAGTGACTGGGTTACCGGCGACCTTCACGTGGATGTCGCGATCCTCAGAGCCATCGATCTGTACCGGCGTGAATCCCTTGCAGTAGTCGATTGTTTTTGCGATGCGCGCTTTGAGATCGTCAATGGATTTTTCGGTATCCTCCCACGCCGGCACGTCTAATCCGGCCAGGCGAGCGGATGCGCCCTTGGCAAAATCGCAAGCAATCTGAACTTGGCGCACCATGGCCAGCATGTCCGGGGCAATGCGATAACCGAGCAGCACCGACTGATCGATCTTCTTCGCTGTCGCATACGCGGCCGCCTTATCGAGGATGCCGGAAAGATTGCCGAGGGTTTTGATAAATATTGGTACCGATGCTTGATACATTGAAAGCGCCATGGGTTGCTCCTGAAATAAAATAAAGAATGAGCGAACGGATTATTCCGAACGCGTTGACCGCGAATGTTTTGGATCTGTCGACTTATCTCAGATCGGCACGAAGTAAGACGCCCAGTATACGGATAGCAACGCGGCTCCGGGCGAAAAATCTCGACCTGCAACGAGTGTGGCGTTTGCGAATGTCGGTCAAATTGGGTTCATGGAAAGGAGTCCCACGCTTCGCTTTGGGATAAACTTCGCGACGAAGCAATCTCCTACTTTGAGGCAAAAGACGAGATTGCTTCGTCACAAAAAACGTTCCTCGCAATGACAATTGGAAATAATCCGGCACCGCGCACACGATTGATAGAATTTCTTCGCTTAGCCAGAACCCGCATGGATACTGGGCCTACCGGCATGCCACGCCACCAAGCATAGTGGGTGCGGCCTCTGGCTCATCGCGTTTAAGGGAAAATTTTGCCATCGCAGTCGAATCGTTGTATATTGAATTCAGTATTTATTTCGCGTCGATGAGGCATTCGTCTCACGCTCGATCTGTCAACTTACGGAGGATATCTGGCCATGCTTCTCAACCATTTCACCAAAGTGCTGTTCGCGTTCGCTTTCGTCGCCAGTTCGTCGGCGATTTTCAGCGCCGATCTCGGCAAAGCGACACCGGACAGCGTCGGTTTATCCGCGGCACGTTTAGCGCGTGTCGATGCGGCGTTAAAACCTTACTTAGATAATAAGCAACTCGCCGGCGCAGTCGTCGCGGTCGCGCGCAAGAACAAAACCGTTTACATGAAATCGTTCGGCGCGGCCGATATCGACTCCAACAAGAAAATGACCAATGACGCGATTTTCCGCATCGCGTCGATGACCAAACCGGTAACCAGCGTCGCGGTAATGATGTTGTACGAGGAAGGCAAGTTTCTGCTAGACGATCCGATTTCGAAATTCATTCCTGAGTTTAAAGAACCGAAAGTATTGGCCGCCGACGGCAAAACCGAACCGGCGAAACGCGAGATCACGATTCGCGATTTATTGCGGCATACCTCGGGCATCAGCTACCGCTTTTGGGGAAAACCGGTCGCCGAAGTTTACGAGAAAGCCGGCATCTTCGATGGCCTGGCCCCGACCGAAGGCACGATCGCCGAAATGACTAAGCGCATCGCCGTGCAGCCCTTGAACAATCAGCCCGGCGAAGCGTTTGAATATGGATTAAACACCGACGTGCTCGGCTATCTCGTGGAAATCGTGTCCGGCATGCCGCTGGATAAATTTTTCAAAGAGCGCATTTTCAATCCGCTGAAAATGCCTGACACACAGTTTTATGTCACTGATTCACAGAAAAACCGCGTCGTGTCGCTTTATACGCCCGGCGAAAAAGGCGGCTTGGTGAAATCGCCAGATGCGCCGACGCGCTGGGGTCAATTGATTTTTTCACCGGCCGTTCCCTATAGCCAGCAGCGCACTTACTTTTCCGGCGGCGGCGGCCTAAGCTCGACGGCGAGCGATTATTTGCGCTTCACGCAGATGTTTTTGAACGGCGGCCGACTCGACGGCGCGCGTTTACTATCGCGCAAATCCGTCGAACTGATGGCGATGAATCACATCGGCGATATCAGCGTGTGGACTTATGTGCCGCCCAGCGCCGCCGGTAATCTTGGCGACAAGTTTGGCCTCGGCTTCGGTGTGCGTTCTGATGCCGGCATGAATGAGCTCGGCTCCACCGGCGAATATATGTGGGCAGGCATTTTCAACACGCGTTTTTGGATCGATCCGAAAGAGCAAATGTCGATTGTGATGATGGGCCAGATCATTCCGCGCAATCCTGAGATCGAAGCGAAAGTTCACGCGGCGGTGTACCAAGCGATTCAAGACTAGCGTTTTACGTAGCACTCCTCCAGCCGTTAAGGCTGTTGACACCGCGAAGATGCCTAACCGGTCTTCGCGGTTTTTCTTTTGAGCTCACCGCTTATGTAATTAAAGTACGCCGCAATGATGAGGCTGGCCAACGCGAAACTAATAATTGCGGCGTACCAAAATCCGGTTGCGCCTAAAGGTTGTGCGCTGCCGAATCCACCTTGCAGCCCAAGCACGTAACCGCCACCTAAGCCGATTCCCCACAAACATACGCCACATACAATCATCGGCACGACCGCGTTTTTATAACCGCGCAGGCCGTTGATGCCGATCGCGAGTACGGCATCGAATACATGGTAAACGGCAACCAGCACCAATAGTTGTGCCGCTAAATTCTGCACATTGATGTCGTTGGTGTAAAAGCGGCTGATGCCGACGCTGAAGATCATGATCAGTGCCGCGACGCAGAGCGCAAACACAATCGCGATCCCATAGCCGGCGATCCCGACGCGGCGCGCCCCGCGGCCATCACCGGCCCCAATCGCTTGCCCGATTAACACGCTCACGGCGACGCTGATCGACATGGGCAACATATACGCCGCCGCCGCTAGATTGGTTGCGATGCCGTGCGCCGCCGCCGTCGTCGCACCGAGGCGCGCAACGAACAACGCCATAAAAGTAAAAGAAGTCACATCGATCAAAAACGTCAAGCCCATCGGCAATCCTAGCTTCCACAATTGCCATTGCGCCTGCCGCGCCGGCCACGACCCACGCGCGAAAATCCCGAACCGTTGGTAACTGGGATTGCGCCACAGAATAATCGCCGCGAGAGCGATCGTGATCCACACCGCAACCGTCGTCGCGACCGCGCAACCAACGCCGCCCATCGCCGGAAATCCAAGATAGCCATGCATGAAAACAAAGTTCAACGGAATTTTCAGCGCGAGCGCGAATACGCTCAGCGCCATGACAATACGCGGTTGCGAAATCGCCGTGGTGAAGCTGTAGAAAAAACGGAAAAACATTTGTGCGATGGCGCCGAACGCAGCCCAGCGTAAATACGCCCGCGTTTTCGTTTCCACTTCCGCTGATAACTGACTGATGCGCAGAAACGGATCGGGAAAATAAATCAACAGGAATACCAGCATCGCGACCACCAGCGTCAGCCAAAATCCTTGGCGCATATCTTCGCCTACCGCCGCGTCATCACCCGCGCCGAAGTGTTGCGCGATGATCGGTGACATCGCTAATAGCACACCCATCAGCGGCACAAACACGCTGAAGAAAACACTCATGCCGATGCCTACCGCTGCCTGATCGATCGCGGAGATTCGCCCGGCCATTACCGTGTCGACGACACCGTTTGTCATCAGTGCGATCTGGCCGATGAAAATCGGCAACGCCAGCGAGAGAATGGATTTATACATCAGAT
Source organism: Pseudomonadota bacterium (assembly GCA_031406045.1). Classification (GTDB taxonomy): domain Bacteria; phylum Pseudomonadota; class Gammaproteobacteria; order Burkholderiales; family JALYOK01; genus JALYOK01. The sequence goes on along the minus strand of JANOGO010000363.1, from coordinate 19,168 downwards.
GATCCGCGCAGCCTCAAACCAGTGCGCAGATTTGCCCACCGGGTATGTAAAAACATTTTTCAGACTATTTGCGCTTTTGATATTGCGTTGCGCCGAACAACGCCTCTTTCGCTTTCGCATCGAGCAATGGCCGGCGTCTATCCGCGAGCACCTTGATACCGCGTTGAACGGCAGGCCGCGCTTCGATTTCGCTGAACCATCGCTTCACGTTCGGATACTCGTCCATTTCGACGCCCTGATTTTTATAGCTGCGCAGCCACGGCCAGGTCGCCATATCGGCGATGGTGTATTTATCGCCGGCGAGATACGCACTTTTCTTCAAGCGCTTATCCATCACGCCGTACAGCCGATTCGCTTCATTGGTGTAACGATCGATGGCGTATTTGATTTTCTTCGGTGCGTAAATGCGAAAGTGGTGCGCTTGCCCCAACATCGGTCCAACGCCACCCATTTGAAACATCAGCCATTCGATGGTGCGAAATCTCGCCGCCGCATCGCGCGGTAAAAACTTTTTCGTTTTATCGGCAAGATAAAGCAAAATCGCGCCGGACTCGAATAACGAATACGGCTCACCGCCGGGCCCATCGTGATCGACGATCGCGGGAATTTTGTTGTTCGGGCTGATCTTCAAAAACTTCGGTTTGAATTGCTCGCTCGCGCCAATGTCCACCGCATGCGCTTTGTAGGGCAAGCCGGTTTCTTCCAACATGATGTGAACTTTGTGTCCATTGGGCGTAGCCCAGGAATAAACGTCGATCAAAATTTTTCTCCTTCATTGCGCCTGTCAGCGATTGTATCTGAATGCAGTTTGTTCACTTTAGAATTGCCTTTGCCACCAGGCGCTCTGCGCTTGCCTTGTGGCACGGTATGGCTGAAGGCCTACTATTCATGCGGGTTCGGGCGATGCTCGAAAATACACCACGTTGTCATTCCCGCGTAGGCGGGAATCCATTTGGCTTTTCCAAATCGCAATATCTTTCTCGTTATGAGGGCAACGGCAATTAAAATCGCCGCTATGGTTTGAGGCGCATTATGGATTCCCGCCTTCGCGGGAATGACGCGTGGTAAGGTTTATTTATTACCGACGCGCCGCGGCAGCAACACCAACATTAACGACACCATCACCAAGGCCAACGCGCTGAACTCCTGCCAGCGCGGTTGCTCGCCGAGAAACCACATACTGCTGAACACACCGAGCACGGGAATCATCAGCGTCGATAGCGAGGTCACGCTGACGGAACCTTGGCTGATGAGTTTGTTCCACGCCCAATAGCAAAAAATCACCGCAAGCGTCATGTTGTAAACCACGCCGAGCGCCGGCCAAAAGCTGATACTACTGAGCGACACGCGCTCGAAAAACGGCGTGGCGATCCAAATCGGAATCCCGCCCAGCACCATGGTCCAACCGGTCATTGATGTCGTCGGCAAATCCACTGGATAACGCTTCAAGATGATCGTGCCGATCGACCACGATAACGCCGCGCCAACGACTAACAAGGCTCCGAGCGGCGCGGCGCGCAGTTGCGCAAACTCGACGCTGACCAACATCAGCATCGCGACCATGCCGAACGCCAGGCCAAACGCGCGCCGCCTGGTCAAGCGCTCGTGCAAAAAAATCATGCTCAGCAACACGGTCCACATCGGCATGGTGTAAGCGAGAATGACGCCACGGCTTGCCGCGACGTATTTCAATCCGAATGCGATCAGCAAATTCCAACCGGTGATGTTGAACAGTGCACTGGCCATCAAGCGCGGCCATTGCCCTTGCGGCACGCGTAGCGGCAGGCCGTTGAATTTCGCGATCGCAAACAAGCCAATCGCACCGGCACCCATGCACAACGAGCGAAACGTAAACGGCGGCACTTCGCTGAGCACCACCTTCATGATCGGCCAGTTGAATCCCCAGATCAGCGTGATCAGTGCAACCAGCACTCGGCCGGAGCGCGGCAGCGCGACGAGCGCCATGGCTATTTTGTCGGCTGCAACATTTTCGCCCGCGCGTTGAGCCACCAGCCGTATTGCTTCGGCCACAGGGCGAATTGCGGATCGACGCCCAATTCTCGCGCCGCACGCAGCGCCCAGTGCGGGTCATACAACGCTTCGCGGCCAACGGCGATTAAATCGGCGCGGCCCGATTGCAGAATTTCTTCCGCTTGCGTACCGTTCAAAATAATCCCGACCGCTTGCGTCATAATGCTTGCTTCTTTTTTCACCTGCTCGGCGTACGCCACTTGAAATCCCGGATAGCGTTTGATCGGCGCAGCCGTTGCCGAACCGGCGATGCCGCCGGACGAACAATCGATGACGTCGACGCCGAGTTTTTTTAGCTCACGCGCGAGCGTAACGGTGTCTTCAATTTTCCAACCGTCGTCGACGTAATCCGACGACGACGTGCGAAAGAACAGCGGCTTATCGTCCGGCCATTCTTTGCGCACGGCCTCGACAATTTGTAACGCTAACCGAATTCGATTGTCGAAACTGCCGCCGTATTGATCGGTGCGATGATTTGACAGCGGCGACAAAAAACTGTGCAACAAATAACCGTGTGCGCCGTGCACTTCCAACACGTCGAAGCCCGCCGCATGGGAACGCCGCGTTGCTGCTACCCACTGCGCAGTAATGTTCTCGATCTCCTCGATCGACAATTCGTGCGGCATCAACCAGCCGGGGGCAACCGGCTCGGCGCTTGGCGCAACCACATTCCAGGCAAGATCACCGCGCTGCGTATCCGCTTCGTTCAACGCCGCGTTGCCGAACCACGGACGCTGCATGCTCGCTTTGCGTCCGGCATGCGCGAGTTGAATCGCCGCCACGCAGCCATTTCCCTTGATGAAATCGGTGATTTTTTCCAACGGCGCAATGTGCGCGTCCGACCAAATGCCCAGATCGCCATGGGTGATGCGCCCGCGTTCTTCCACGGCAGCCGCTTCGCAAAAGACCAGCCCGGCGCCACCGGTGGCAAATTGTCCGAGATGAACGAAATGCCAATCGTTGGCCATGCCATCGACCGCCGAGTACTGGCACATCGGCGAAATCACCACGCGATTTTTCAGCGTTACGCCGCGGATCGTCAACGGCGAAAATAGCATAGGAAGGGGGCGATTCGAATTATCGTTAGGCATAGCGGCTCCGTTTTCGTGAGGGCGTATTGTACGCTGAGGCCGTGCAGCGCTAGCCGCTATGCGTGGAATTGCTAACCAGTTGCAGCCAAAGGCCACCCCGTCATTCCCGCAGGCGCAGTCCCTGCTCACCCAATCACAAAGTTCTGACCGATGGCCGGCACCGTCGGCCGCCAACCCAACTCAGCGGTAATTTTTTCTGAAAATACTTGCATAACGGATTGTTCGCCGTGGACGATGAATGCCTGCTCGGGCGCGGGTGACACGTGACCGAGCCAATCGAGCAGCGCACGCTGATCGCCGTGAGCGGACAAGCCGCCGAGCGTGTAAATATCCGCCTCAACGCGAATCTCTTCGCCGAAAATCGTGACGGTTGGCGCGCGATCGACGATGCGCCGGCCGAGCGTGCCTGCGCCTTGATAGCCGGCAAACAGAATCGAATTTTGCTTATGGCCAAGTCGGTGTTTGAGATGATGTTTGATGCGCCCGGCGTCGCACATGCCGCTACCGGCGATGATAATTGCGCCGGAGCGAATGTCATTCAGCGCCATCGATTCCTCTGCCGTTTCGGTAAAGCGAATCTGAATCGGATGTTTGCCGCTGCGCATTTCTTGCGCGAGTTTGCGCGTTTCGTCGTCCAGTGCTTCGAGATTATCGAGCGTAATCTTCGTCGCTTTAGAACCGAGCGGCGAATCGATATAGACGTTCAAATTTTTCAGTTTGCCTTCGATGGTGAGTTGCAGCAGCATGAAGATCAGCTCTTGCGTTCGCCCTAACGCGAATGCAGGCACGATGACGTTGCCTTGTTTTTTGTTGAAGGTTTCGTCGATCGCGTTGAGTAATTCCTGCTTGGTATCACTGATCGTTTTGTGCAAACGATTGCCGTAGGTCGATTCCACCAGCAGTATATCCGCCTCTTTAATCGGCGTCGGATCGCGCACGATTAATCGTCCCGGCTGGCCGAGATCGCCGGAGAAAACAATTTTTTTAGTAACGTCACTTTCCGTGAGCCACACTTCGATGCTGGCTGAGCCGAGAATATGGCCGGCATCTTGAAAACGAACGCGCACGTCTTCGTGGGGATTAAATTCGACGTTGTACGCAACATCGTCGAACTGTTTGAGACAGGCTTGCGCTTGCGCAATGGTATAGAGCGGCGCGACATCGGGCCGCGCGACCTTGCTCTCCTTGCGGCGCCGCTTGTTATGCCACAACGCGTCGGATTCTTGAATGTGTGCGCTGTCGAGCAACATGACATTGAGCAGATCGACGGTGGCATCGGTCGCATAAATCGGACCTTTGAAGCCGAAGGCCGTTAAGCGCGGCAACAACCCGCAATGATCGGTATGGGCGTGCGTGAGCAACACGAAATCGAGTTCGTTCGGCTCGTATTGAAAAGCGGCGAGGTTTTTTCGATAGGCTTCTGGCCCGCCCTGAAACAGGCCGCAGTCGACGATGAATTTAACGCGATTGGTTTTGACTAGATAGCACGAGCCGGTGACTTCCTGCGCTGCGCCGAGAAAAGTAATATCCATGGATTTGACCGAGAATTGAACGTGATATTGATTGTACGCTCAGATCAAATCAACAATCGCATAGCGCCACGAGCCGCATGACCCTATACCAGCCCGTGGATAGTGGCTCGTGGCGCGACGCTATTAACGCTAGCGCGCGTCTAACCCAAGGCTGCGCCGGAATTCGCGATAATTGGTGGGCCGCTCTCGAGCGGCGATGTAGTCTTTCGGAAACCACACGATGCTCATCTTCACTCGTCGCGATGCGTCCGCGGTGGTTTGCGCCGATTGTTCGCTGAAGCGCCCATGGGTATCGTAAATCTGATCAAGCACGACCGCGAACCGCGTGCCGTCGGCCAGCAAGGTGTTATCCGTCAGCGGAAAATCAAACCAGGAAAGCTGAAAATCGCGATTTGCGAGCTCCTCTTCACCACTGGATTTTATCGCGTAGATACTGACGTCGACATGGAACGTCTGCGCATCCCAGTTGGGTTGCCGCACCGTGAGGTATAGGCGATGGGTTTTTGCCGGGTGATCGACCATGATCGGACTATCAAACGTTTCGACTTGCGAATTTTCAAGTTGCAATTTTTTCGCAAACGTCGCGTTCAGACCGGGTAAGCCGACGTCAAGTTTTTGAATTTGCGCGCTACCGTCTTGGGTGGAATCACTGCTACGCGTCAACATCGCCGTTTGCCGCGAAATGACGGTCCGAGCGACCGAGCGAAACGACTCCCGCGCTGCGCGCGCGGCGTCGGCCTTGGCCTCGTCGATGCCAACGCTTTCGCGCGCGAGACGCGCATCGACGTGGCTGAGCAACGGCTTCATGCCGATGTGCTCATGAAAATTCAACGACAACAATTCCGCCAGCAATTGCTCCCGTTCCAGCGAAACCTCCGCGCCGGGCTGCGCGCCGGAAATGGGATCGACTAACTTGGAAAACATTTCCGAGCGCAACTGGCTGTCGGCCTTCTCGCGTTCGCTGAGTAACGTCGATGCGGTCAGCGATGCCTTGTAATGATCGGCAACGACAGCGACCAAAACCGTTGCGATGACCGGCAACAGTTTTACGATCCAATCGAGAATTTCGCGAACCCAGGATTTTATTTCGATCGCCGTCACGGAATCGAATGAACTCGGTTCCCGAAGATTCGCCGTCGAGGCGGACGTTGGTAGTTGTGATCCATCCATGTTATTGCTACCGCCGCCACTGACCATCGGCCATGCAGGTGAACGGGCCGACTTTCTCACCGGTCTGGTAGGTTTTTCCATCTCTGAGGCAAGCGGCAAAAGCGGAAGAGCCAAAGCCGAAAAGCAATACCAGCAATACCAAAGATGTCATCTTCATCGCAGCGCTCCTTAATGTTCATTTGCAGCTCAGCAAATTATCCGAGCACGCCTATGATTGCGCGCGGCGCACGCTTACGCAATTGGACTGAAGTTGTACGACTTTTGATATAGAGGCCGAAGTATTTTTTGCTGCCTACCCGGAGAGGCAGCAGCAGAGCGGCTTTACAGACATGCAGCGCCAGGAGGCAAGTATCATGCGCCTCCTGGCAGAGTGTGATTGGGACTAAGCTTTCGGTGCGCCCTGATAAAGCGGCATGACTTTCGGAATATTTTTTTCCAAATCTTTGATGCGCGTGTCGTGCGACGGATGCGTGCTGAGGAATTGTGGCGGGCCACCTTTGGCGGCTTCGGCCATTTTTTTCCAGACGTTGACCGCCGCATTTGGATCGTAACCGCCGCGCGCCATCAATTCCAAGCCGATCACGTCCGACTCGGTTTCGTGGGTGCGGCTGTGCGGCAAACCGAATGTGACATTGGCGACCATGCCGATCAAATTTGCGCCCGCTTCGCCGACGCCCAACACTGCCGCGCCGACCCCGACCGCGGCGTTTTGCCCCATCTGCTGCGACATGCGTTCGCGGCCGTGCTCGCGTAATGCATGAGCGATTTCGTGACCCATGATGGCCGCGATTTCGGCGTCGGTCAATTTTAACTTCTCGATGATGCCGGTGTAGAACATGATCTTTCCGCCGGGCATGCAATAGGCATTGAGCTCGTCGCTGGAGGTCAGATTCACTTCCCAGGCCCACTTCGGCGCGTCTTCGCGGAACACGCCGGTGTGCGGTGTCAATCGGTTGGCGATGGTGCGCAGGCGCGCCAACTGCGGTTGATTGGTGTTGAGCGCATTTTTTTGCTTCGCCTTACCCAATTCTTCTTGGTATGCCGCGACGGCCGATTGATTCACCTGTTCCGACGACAGGCCGCGGAACATACGCTGCTTGCGCTCGACACCGACTGCGCCGCCGCCGGTTGTATTCACCGATTGGCAAGCGACCAATGCCGCGAGAATTAACAAGATAAAAAGTTTTTTACACATATCGGCTCCTTGAGACAACATAATTACTCGAATCCCAACTTCAGCGCTTCTTCGACGCGCCTAATTGCAATCACTTCCATTCCCGCTATAGCTTGCTTCGGCCGGTTCGCCGCCGGAATCAGCGCGCGCGTAAAGCCTAACTTTGCGGCTTCTTTCAAGCGTTCTTGCCCGCGCAACACCGGGCGAATTTCGCCGGTCAAACCCACTTCGCCGAACACCACCATCTTGTCCGCGAGCGGGCGATTTTTAAACGACGACACGATAGCCAATACGGCGGCTAAATCCGCCGCAGGTTCCGATATCTTAACGCCGCCGACGGCGTTTACGAAGACATCTTGATCGAAGCACGCGATGCCGGCGTGGCGGTGCAAGCCGGCGAGCAACATCGCCAGACGATTTTGTTCCAAGCCCACACTCAGGCGGCGCGGATTGCCCGAGTGACTTTGATCGACCAGTGCCTGCACCTCAACCAGCAACGGCCGCGTACCTTCTTGCGTGACGGTGATGCAAGAGCCTGCAACGGGTTCACCGTGTTGTGACAAAAATAACGCCGATGGGTTCGCGACTTCCTTCAATCCGCGATCGGTCATCGCAAATACGCCGAGCTCGTTAACTGCGCCGAAGCGATTTTTAAACGCGCGCACCAAGCGAAAACTGGAATTAGTATCGCCTTCGAAATACAACACCGTATCGACCATATGCTCAAGCACACGTGGCCCGGCGAGCGCGCCTTCCTTGGTCACGTGGCCGATCAAAATCAACGCCGTGCCGCTCGCTTTCGCCACGCGCGTAAGCTGCGCAGAGCACTCGCGCACTTGCGCGACGCTGCCTGGGGAGGATGTCAGCGCCTCGGTGTAAACAGTTTGAATGGAATCGATCACGGCAATTTTTGGTTTTTGCTCGGCGAGCACCCGCTGGATTTTTTCCAGTTGGATTTCCGCCAGCAACTTCATCGATTTCGCTTCGACTTGCAGGCGCTGTGCGCGCAACGCGATTTGTTGCAACGATTCTTCTCCGCTGACATAGAGCGTCGATTGCGTCGTATTCATGTGCGCCAGCGCTTGCAACAGCAGGGTCGATTTGCCGATGCCCGGATCACCGCCGATTAACACCACGCCGCCCGGCACCATGCCGCCGCCGAGCACGCGATCGAGTTCGGCGATGCCGGTGGTCATGCGCGGAGTTTTTTCGGCTTTAATCTCGGACAACAACTGCACGCTGCTGCTCGCCGTGAGGCCGCTGAAGCGATTGCCTTTAGACGCGGTCTCCGCGATGGTTTCGACTAAGGTATTCCACGCGCTGCAATGGGGGCACTGGCCTTGCCAGCGCAAGGTTTGGCCGCCGCATTCGGTACAGGTGAAAACTGATTTTGTTTTGGCCAAAAGATCCTTTCGCACAACTCAAATATCGGTGTCCCCTCTCCCTTCTAGGGAGAGGGCTAGGGTGAGGGTAGTGGCCATAGTTAGCACCCTCCCTCACCCTGACCCTCTCCCCGGGGGAGAGGGGATTATCGCGGCGGTTATCGGTCCATCATCGGTACGCGCGGCGCAATTGCGCACAATAATTCGTATCCGACCGTGCCCGCGCCGCGCGCAACGTCATCGACGGGAAGTCCCGCGCCCCACAATTCCACCTGGCTGCCGACGCGCGCTTGCGGCACCTTGCTAAGATCGACGCAAAGCATATCCATCGACACACGCCCTGCCGTCGTAACGCGCTCACCTTCCACCAATACGGGCGTGCCGGTCGGCGCGAGGCGCGGATAACCGTCGGCATAACCGCATGCAACTACGCCGATACGCATCGAACGATCAGCGCGAAAGTTGCCGCCGTAGCCAACCATGTCGCCGGTGCGCAGATTTTGAATCGCGATGATTTCACTCGATAGCGTCATCGCCGGTTTCACACCAATGTCGGCGGCGCTGCGATCCGCAAACGGCGTCGCGCCGTAAAGGATAATCCCCGGCCGCACCCAATCGGCGTGAGTTTCCGGATAGCGAATCAGCGCGGCGGAGTTCGCCAAACTTTTCGGGAACGACAAACCTGCCGTGACCTCGCGGAACCGGGTCAGTTGCTCGCTCACGCCTGCGGGCTCATCGGCGCTCGCGAAATGTGTCATCAACGTCACGCCGGCAACGCGAGCCTGCCGTAACGCGGACATCGCGCTGGGGAAATCGTCGGGCTTGAAGCCGAGACGATTCATGCCCGAATTAAGTTTTAGATGCACATCCAGCTTGCCCGGCGCAGCCTGAAGTAACAAACGCAATTGCTCCGGCTGGTGCACCACCGTCGACAATCGATAGTCGTGCAGAAGGCGCAATTCTTCGCGATCGAAAAATCCTTCGAGTAACAAAATGGTTTGGTCGAAACCCGCGTCGCGCAGCTTAATCGCATCTTCGATATTCAGCACCGCGAATCCGGCCGCTTTTTTCAACGCGTTCGCGGCGCGCAATAAACCATGGCCGTAGGCATTGGCTTTGAGCACCGCCATGACTTTAGATTGCGGCGCGAGTTTCTGCGCAACTTGTAGATTGTCGTGGAGCGCGGAGAGGTCGATCGTTGCTTTTATTGGGCGCATGGGTTATTTCGATAGACATCGGTAGTAAACTCCTCCCCCTTCAAGGGGGAGGTTGGGTGGGGGATGGGTCCAAGGGGTGCAGTGCAGTCGCCGAACCCATCCCCATCCTAGCCTTCCCCTTGAAGGGGAAGGAATTCGCCTAATTAAAATCGTTCACTTAAACTCAAACTCAACCAACTCAATGGTCGTGTCACCGACATTTTTCAGTACGAATTTGGCCGCCGATTCGCGCCACTCAAATTGCGCGAGTTGTATTGAAATTCGCCTGGGTGCGCCGTCATTAATCGATTGTTCGATAACGCCTGCGGTTTGTGCCACACGCACGCTACGACCCGGTAACGACAACGGACCGACCGATTCGCCGGGCTGCAACGTCAATCGATAGCCGCGCACGCGTTCATTGTCGAGCACTTTCTTGACGTTGGTATTTTCCGCCACCGCCTCGGCGCCCGAACCAAGCGGCTTATCGCTCAACAGTTCTATGCCGATGGCGCGAAACGTAGTCGTGTCGACGTTAGTAAAACGATGGGTGTAAGCGCCCTGCGAAGCGCGATAATAGCCGACCAAGCCCAATTTGATATTCAGATCCGCTTGCGGTTTACCCGGAATGTCATTCTTTAGCAGCGTGGTGCTCAACATCAAATAAGGATAGTCGAGCGCATGTGTGTGGTACTGCGTCGCTGCGCCGGGCAGCACTTCCACGTCGAGCACGCGAACGACCTCGTTGACGAATTTTGGGCGATGATGCAGTTCGTCTTTCGCGTCTACTGCTTGCTCTTGCGCATAGACAACACCCAAAAAAGCAAATAAAAAAACGCCGATCGCAGCGCTCGGTTTTGTCACGTCAATAACTCCCTTGCGCAAAATTTTGAAACTTGGTGAACTGGCCGAGGAAGGTGAGGCGAATCGTGCCGATCGGGCCGTTACGCTGTTTACCGATAATGATTTCCGCGATGCCTTTATCTTGCGTGCTTTCGTTGTAAACCTCGTCGCGATAGATGAACAGAATCACATCGGCATCTTGTTCGATCGCGCCGGATTCGCGCAGATCGCTCATCACCGGGCGTTTGTTGGGGCGCTGTTCCAACGAGCGATTCAACTGCGACAATGCGACGACCGGCACGTTGAGTTCTTTCGCCAACGCTTTCAGCGAGCGCGAAATTTCCGAGATTTCCGTTGCGCGATTTTCTCCTTGGCTGGTCGACGACATCAACTGCAAATAGTCGACGACGATCAGCCCCAAACCTTTGTGCTGGCGATGCAAACGCCGCGCGCGCGCGCGTAATTCCAGCGCGGTTAACGCCGCGCTTTCGTCGATGAATAGTTGGGCATCGTTCAATTGCCCGAGCGCTTTGGTCAAGCGTGGCCAATCGTTATCGTCGAGGCGGCCGGTGCGTAACTTATGTTGATCGAGCCGGCCGGTGGAGCCGAGCAAGCGCATCGCCAGTTGTGTGCCGGCCATTTCCATACTGAAAATCGCAACCGGCTGTTTGCCATCGAGCGCGACGTGCTCGGCGATGTTCAACGCAAATGCGGTCTTACCCATCGATGGCCGCCCGGCGACGATCACCAGATCGCCCGGCTGAAATCCCGATGTGCGTTCATCAAGATCGGTGAAGCCGGTCGCCACGCCAGTCACATCGGAAGGATTGTCGCGGCTGTAAAGCATGTCGATGCGCTCGACCACTTGCGTCAGCAACGGCTGAATCGCGTTGAAGCCTTGGTTGCCGCGCGCACCGGCCTCGGCGATTTTAAATATCTTCGCTTCGGCTTCATCGAGCAGTTGCCGCGCTTCGCGCCCGGCAGGGCTGTAGGAACTCGCCGCGATCTCCGTACCGATTTCGGCGAGCTTGCGCATGATCGAGCGCTCGCGCACGATCTCGGCGTAGCGGCGAATATTCGCCGCGCTCGGCGTGTTGGTTGTCAACATGCCGACGTAGGCCAAGCCGCCGACCGATTCCAAATCGGCGCTGCGCTCCAGCGATTCGCCGACGGTAATGACATCCGCCGGGCGATTCGCTTCGATCAGTTTGGAGATGTGTTTATAAATGCGGCGATGATCGTCGCGATAAAAATCGTTTTCACTGACCAGATCGGCAATCTTGTCCCACGCGACATTTTCCAGCATCAAGCCGCCCAGCACCGATTGCTCCGCCTCAATAGAGTGAGGCGGGACACGCAAAAGATCGAGTTGGTTATCGTTGGGCATGAAGTATTACCGAGAGGCGAGGCTTATTTTACCCTGATTTAATTTCCGAAAAACTCTCGTAACGCATTGATGGTTTCTTCCGGTTTTTCTTCGGGAATGAAATGTCCGCAATCGATGGCGTAGCCACGCACATCGACCGCACGTTCGCGCCAGCACGCCAGCGGATCGTAGGCGGAACCGACCAATCCTTTTTCGCCCCAAAGCGCCAACAGCGGTGCGTTGATTTTGTTGGCCAGGTCGGCGCGGTCGTGCACTAGGTCAATCGTCGCGGCCGCGCGATAATCTTCGCAGGTCGCGTGTATGCATGCCGGATCGCTGAACAGACGCACGTATTCTTCGACCACTGCCTGGGGAAAGGCGTCGATATTACTTCCCCAACGACCCAGCCTGGAGATCAAGTATTCACGCGGGTCGTGGCCGATCATCTTTTCCGGAAAATCAAACGGCTGAATCAAAAAGAACCAATGAAAATAACTGGTCGCGACGCGCTGATCGACCGTATCGAAAACCTTTAGCGTCGGCGCGATATCGAGCACGGCGATTTTTTTTACTGCCGCAGGATGATCGATTGCTAGCCGATGAGAAACCCGCGCGCCTCGATCGTGCCCGGCTAAAAAAAATGAATCGAATCCTAAATCCGCCATCACTTCCACCTGATCAAGCGCCATCGCGCGCTTCGAATAGGGAAAATGATCGTCAGTCGATTTCGGTTTCCCGCTCTCGCCATAGCCGCGTAAATCCGGTACAACCACGGTGAAATCTTTTGCCAAAGTCGGCGCAACTTTGTGCCACATTAAATGCGTTTGCGGATAACCATGCAGCAGTAACAACGGCGGCCCGCTGCCGCCCCAGCTCACGTGAATCTCGGTTTCGCTGGTCTTAACTCGCTGCGTTTTAAATGTTTCGAACATTTCTCCCCCTTCGCTTGCGAGGCTCATTGCTTTCAGGCAATGCCTCGTTCATGGTATAAAGCCGTCTAAGACGACGTTACGAAATCGCAATTAATTACAACTGTTGTTGCCACTATTCTAGTCTCTTCATGCCGTTAAGTTTCTACACTATTCTCGCCGCGCAATTTTTTTCCGCGCTGGCCGACAACGCGCTGTTGCCCGCTGCTATCGCACTGCTCATAGAATTGAGCGCGCCGAAATCTTTTGTGCCGATTCTGCAAGTATTTTTCGTCGTGTCGTATATTGCATTCGCGCCTTTCGTCGGCGCGTTTGCGGATGCGTTCCCGAAGGGGCGCGTGATGTCGACCAGCAACGCGATCAAGTTTATCGGATGCATCGCGATGTTATTAGGCGCCCATCCATTAATCGCCTATGGCATAGTCGGCTTCGGCGCGGCCGCGTATTCGCCGGCGAAATACGGCATCCTCACCGAGCTTTTGCCATCGAGCAAATTGGTTACCGCAAATGCATGGATGGAAGGTCTGACCGTCGCGGCAATCATTCTTGGCCTGGGCTTGGGCGGCTATTTGCAGAACGGCAATCTTTACGCCAAGCTTGAATTTATCCACGATATTCCGTTGCTGAATTCTCCGGCGCAAATGGCGATTGCGTTTATTTGTTTACTTTACGTGGTCGCGGCGATTTTCAATCTTTACATTCCGCGCTTGCCGATCGATCACAAATTGCCGAAGAAAAATCCGCTCTACATGATTCACGATTTCTGGCATTGTTTTAAATTGCTGTGGCGCGATCCGCTCGGCCAAGTTTCACTCGCAGTCACCACGTTGTTTTGGGGCGCCGGCGCGACGCTAAAAATCGTCATCATCGATTGGGCGCAAAAAGTATTGGGATTTGGTTTGGATAAAGCGACGTATCTCACTATTGCCGTCGCCGTCGGCATCGCCATCGGCGCGGTGATCGCGGCCATGACGGTCAAGCTCGAACAAGCGGTCAAAGTATTGCCGGTCGGGATACTGATGGGCGTGTTGATTATTGGCATGATCTTTGTCAACGACTGGCGCGTTGCTGCGGTATTTTTTGTCGCGATCGGCGCCGTCGGCGGATTTTTTGTGGTTCCCATGAATGCGTTATTGCAACATCGCGGCCACACGCTGATGGGCGCAGGTCATTCCATCGCAGTGCAGAATTTCAACGAAAACATCAGCATCGGCGCACTGAATGCCGTTTATGCCGGTATGATTTTCGCGCACTTTTCGATTAATGCGATTACGATTATTTTCGGTGCGTTTGTCGGGTTGACGATGTGGTGGTTGTTTATTAAACACCGCAACGATAAGCCGGTTTAGTTTCGCCTGCCCCTAACCATTGTCATTGCGAGCGCAGCGAAGCAATCTCGCTTTTCACTGACGCGACCCAAAGGCGAGATCGCCACGTTGCCCTTCGGGCGCCTCGCGATGACAAATCGGTATGTTGCCTGGAGATCCAGTATCCAGGGGCTGGCTTAAGGCCATGCGCCTCCTGGCGCAAGTGCCAAAACTAAAAAATATAAGGCTTATTCGGCAACTCGTTCGGATTACGAATGCCGGGCGGGAAATGCCGCGCCAGCAAGGCGGAAATGCGTTGAACACCAACGATCGCGCCGCCTTTAAAATCGCCGCTACGAAACGCTTGCTCCATCTCGCGGCAAACCAAGTCCCATTCCGATTGCTCGACCTTGGCGGCGATGCCGCGATCGGCGACGATTTCCACTTTATGATCGACCAGCAATAAATAAATCAACACACCGCTGTTGGTGTCGGTATCCCAAACACGCAGCAGCGAAAACACATCGAGGGCGCGCTGACGCGATTGCAAGCCATGTAACAGCGGCGGCAAATCCAGCGCGGTTTCGATGGCGAAACGCAATTCGCCGGTATGCAATTCTTCCGACTTAGCGATTTCTGCTTCGATCGCATCCAATGTGCCCTGTGGAAATCGCGAGCGCAGGTGCAAGCCCGTGGTGCAAAGATGGCGAAAAATCCGGGCGATGCCCATCACCATTCTCCCGACGCGCCGCCGCCGCCGCCGAACCCACCGCCGCCGCCACCAAAGTCCCCGCTCGATCCGCCGCCCCAGCCACCACCGCCGTAACCGCCACCCCAGCCGCTCGGACTGCCGTGGCGGCTACGATTGCTCCAGCCGTTCATCGGGCTGACGGCGCCGGCAAAGAGATTGAACAGGAACGCGAGAATACCGGCGATTGCCGCAACGCCCATCACGCTCAAAATAACCCAAGTGATCAAGCCGGTCACGCCGCCGGCAATGATGGAGCCGAAAAATCGCCCGAAGATCGCACGGAAAATTGCGCCGGACACGAACGCAAGTAGGATCACCAACGGCAACGCGCTGAGCCAGCTATCGTCGTTATAGTTTTGTTGCTGCGGTGCCGGAAGCGGTTCGCCGTCGACAACTTTCAGCATGCGATCGACACCGGCATCGATACCGCCGTAAAAATCACCGTGCTTGAATAACGGCGTAATCACTTCGGCGATGATGCGCTTGGCGATCGCATCCGGTAGCGGCCCTTCCAAACCATAGCGGGTATCGATGCGCAGCTTGCGATCGTTTTTCGCGATCACAAGCAACGCGCCATCGTCGATGCCTTTGCGCCCGAGCTTCCACGAATCGGAAACGCGCAACGCAAATTGCGCAATGTCTTCCGGCTCGGTGGTCGGCACGATTAACACCGCGATCTGGCTGCCCTTACGCGTTTCGAAGGCGCGCAACTTTTCCGTCAACGCATTTTGTTGTTGCTCGGAAAGCGTGCCGGTCAGATCGGTGACGATGCGCCGCTCAGGAACCGCAACCAGGTTCTGCGCTAACGCACTACCGATAAGGCACAAGAGCGCAGCAAGAAGCCACGCTCTCGCTGCGTTCAGATTGACCATGGTGAGTTTAGTCGACGATTACTTGCGCATTTCCGGCTGGGTGAAATCGACCTTCGGTGCGGTGGAAATTGCTTTCTCGTTCTCCACGGTGAAGTTCGGCTTGGTCTTATAGCCAAAAATCATCGCCGTCAGATTATTCGGGAATTGCCGCGTCGTGACGTTGTAATCTTCGACCGCTTTGATGTAACGATTACGCGCGACGGTGACGCGGTTTTCCGTGCCTTCCAATTGCGCCTGCAGATCGCGGAAGTTGGCGTCAGATTTCAGTTGCGGATAATTTTCCGAAACCACCAGCAAGCGCGACAGCGCGCTGGACAATTCACCTTGCGCCGCTTGGAAGTTTTTCAGCGCTTCCGGATTATTTGCCAATTCCGGTGTCATTTGAATCGAGCCCACTTTGGCGCGCGCTTCGGTCACTTGGATGAATACATCTTTTTCTTGCTGCGCATAGCCCTTGACGGTATTCACCAAATTCGGAATCAAATCAGAGCGGCGCTGATATTGATTGACGACTTCCGACCACGAGGATTTCACGATTTCATCCTGCGATTGAAAGGTGTTGTAGCCGCAGCCTGTAAGCACGGCGAAAATGGGGACGAGTAACCAGTTTCCGAGACGCATAAGTATTTCCCTGATATTTTTGGTTGAGACAATGCCAATAGTAGGGACGATGCGGCGAAATAACAAGCATGTCGCCGCCAAATGCAATTTTCTGCATGGCATGGCTGAAGAGCCGCATGATTATTGGCTGTCAGGCATTGGCATTCGAAGAGCCGCTCTGTGTCTAGCACTCCGGGCATCGCCTTTTTTGTAACAGACTGTAACAACCTACGCAGTGGTCAACGTCCGTCGTAAACTAACCGTTATTCTCCCTCTCTGGTAATGGTTTTAAGCGGAGCAAATTTCATGAAACAACTAATTCATTTTCTCAAACCAAGCGCGATGGCGTTGCTCGCGATACTCGTTGCCGGTTTCGCGCAAGCGGATCCGCCGGGGCGCGTGGCGCGCTTGAGTTGGGTCGAGGGCGAGGTTTCGTTTGCCCCGGCGCGCGCCGGTAAAGACGACAACTGGACTACGGCAAAAATTAATTGGCCGCTCACCCAAGGCAATCGGCTGTTCGCCGGCGATAACGGCCGCGCGGAATTGCAAATCGGCGCGTCGGCCTTGCGCTTGTCGGAAAACACCGCGCTGGACTTCTCGCGCTTGGACGATGAACGCATCGAAGCATTTCTCGAGCGCGGTTCGCTGAGCGTAACATTGCGCAATTGGGATCGCGACGACGAACTCATCGTCACTACGCCGACCGTGAGCGTCACATTCAAGGGCAATGGCCGCTACCGCGTCGATGTCGATGGCGATTCCGCGAGTGTCGTGGTGCGCCAAGGCGAAGCGAATATCCAAAACGGCAATTCGCGTCTCAATCTGATCGCCTCGCAACGCGCGGAAATCAGCGGCAGCGACGTGCATATTTCCCGCGACAACGACGAAGATAGCTTCGATCGTTGGGCGGCCGAGCGCGACAGCCGCCAAGTCGTCACCACGTCATCGCGCTACGTCGCGCCGACAACGCCGGGTGTCTACGAGCTTGATCAATATGGCCAGTGGAACGACACCAGCGAATACGGTCAAGTGTGGCGGCCAAATCATGTTGCCGACGATTGGGCGCCCTATCGCTATGGTCGCTGGGAATGGATCACGCCATGGGGCTGGACTTGGATCGACGACGCGCCGTGGGGCTTCGCACCGTCGCACTACGGCCGCTGGGTGTATGTGGATCGCTACTGGGCGTGGCATCCGGGGCGCATCGTTGCACGGCCGGTGTACGCGCCGGCGTTGGTGAGTTTTATCGGCGGGCCGGGGTTTAGCGTCTCCGTTAACGTTGGCCAGCCGTGCGGCTGGGTGCCGCTGGCGCCATGGGAAGTTTATTATCCGTATTATCAATCGAGCCACCGTTATGTCGAGCGTATTAATGTCACTCATGTTCGCAATGGCTATGTGATCGATCGTGAATATCGCCACGATCGCGGCCACCATCGCAATCGTGATTCCCCCGGCGGCGTGACGATCGTCGATCCACGCATCATGGTCGATCATCTGCCGGTGGCGCGGGCGGTGTTGCCGATCGAACGACATATTCTGCGCGATATCGCGCGCATCGCGCCGCCATTGCCACCGCTGCCCGGACTGGGTCGGCTATTACCGCGGCCGACTTTCGAGCGCCACGGCGATCGCGAACCGTCGCGCGATGAAGACCGCGGGCGCCGGCCGGAACGCAAATTCCAAACCGGCGGCCCGGCGCCGGTGCGCCAAGCGGAACAAAAACCGCGACTGGATTATCAGATTCCGCGTCACGAAGTGGATACCCGTGTGCCGCTGATTGAAGGCCAACGGCCGCAGCCGGTGCTGCGCGACGCCTCCGACGTGATAGGACGCCCGATCCCGCGCGAACGCCCGGTCGGCGAGCGGCCATTGCCGCACAACAGCAAACCCTTGCCGCATAATTATCAGCCGCTACCGCACAACGATCGTCCGTTGCCCGGTAACGTGCGCCCGCTCCCGGCGCCGCGTGCTGCCGAGCAACGGGAACCCAAAGCGCAATCCGGCAACGCGCCGGCAAGCCCGAACGGCAAAAAGATGAGCGGCGCTCGATAGGTTTTGCTGTAATTGTTTCGCGGTTCGGTTTAGGATGGCCGTAACTCAAGTACCGGTAGTGGATGTGAAACGTTTCTATGCCGCGGGCGATTTAATTGAAGCGCAGTTGCTTAAAGATTTGCTTAAGCAATCGGGCATCGTCACGGAAATTTTTAATCAAAACGCACGGGGTGGGATGGGTGAGATTCCGTTCACCCACGCTTATCCGGAATTGTGGTTGCTGGACGAAACCGACGAAGCGCGAGCGCGAAATTTAGTCGACGAATACGAGCACAGCGAGGTTCCCAGCGGCGTTGCGCAGTGCGGCCATTGCGGTGAAGAAAGTCCGCGAAATTTTGCGAGTTGCTGGCAGTGTGGTGGGTTACTGAATTAGCACCAAAGCATATAAATTTTTAGATTTGTCATTGCGAGCTGCCTGTATCGGTGCTGCCGATACTGCCCGCACTTCATGAACTATGGTTAGCCGCTGAAAAATACCGAGGCCCACCCTCACAGCCCTAGGCCGCCCCGCCCCGGCCCTCTCCCGCTTTGCGGGAGAGGGAGTAAAGTCCCCTCGCCCCTCTGGGGAGAGGGGTGGGGGCGGGGTAGCCTTGGGCTATGAGGGGCAAGCCGTTTTTAAAACACGCATCGGTCAAATCGGGTTCATGGAAAGAAGTCCCAGGCGTCGCTTTGGGATAAACTTCGCGACGAAGCAATCTAAACGACGCTACAAGCGAGATTGCTTCGCTTCGCTTTCCATGAACCGACCTTCAAAGGTAGGGTGGATCAAGCGCAGCGGATCCACCATGGGCGAAAAAATCGGCGAACGATGTTCGCCACGGTGGATCCGCTTTGCTTGATCCACCCTACAACGCCAACGTTTACGCTGTTCA
>JANOGO010000293.1:0-5683 GCA_031406045.1 Pseudomonadota bacterium | reverse complement strand
CTTACGCCGATGCGGATTTAGTCATCGTCAATACCTGCGGTTTCATCGATTCGGCGGTAGCGGAATCGTTAGACGCGATTGGCGAAGCGCTGCACGAAAACGGCAAAGTGATTGTGACCGGCTGTCTTGGCGCGAAGGGCGACATTGTGCGCCAGACCCATCCGAAAGTCTTGGCCGTGACCGGCCCTCACGCGAAAGACGAGGTAATGCGCCACGTTCACGCCCATTTACCGAAGCCGCACGATCCGTTCATTGATCTAGTGCCACCGCAAGGCGTCAAGCTCACGCCGAAGCATTACGCGTACTTAAAAATTTCCGAAGGCTGCAACCATCGCTGCACGTTTTGTATTATCCCAAGCATGCGCGGCGATTTGGTTAGCCGGCCCATCGGTGATGTGATGGTTGAAGCAGAAAACTTGGTCCGCGCCGGCGTCAAAGAATTACTGGTGATTTCGCAAGATACCAGCGCCTACGGCGTCGACGTTAAATACCGTACCGGTTTTTGGGGCGGCAAGCCGCTAAAGACGCGCATGACGGAATTAGTCGCAGCGTTAAGTAGCCTCGGCGTTTGGGTGCGCTTGCATTACGTCTATCCCTATCCGCATGTGGATGAAGTCATTCCGCTTATGGCCGAGGGAAATTTGCTGCCGTACCTCGATATCCCATTTCAACATGCCAACCGGCGTATTCTCAAGCTGATGAAGCGCCCCGCCGATGCCGAAAATACCTTGGCACGCATCCAATCCTGGCGCAAAATTTGTCCTGATCTCGCAATTCGTAGCACCTTCATTGCCGGTTTTCCCGGCGAGACGGACGCGGAGTTTGAAGAGCTACTGGATTTTCTGCGCGAAGCGCAGTTGGATCGGGTCGGTTGCTTTACCTATTCGCCGGTCGATGGCGCGAAAGCGAATGCGTTGCCTGACCATGTGCCCGACGAATTGAAAGAGGAGCGTCGTGGGCGTTTGATGCAATTGCAAGAAAAAATCAGCGCCGCACGCTTGCAGGCGAAGATTGGCAAGGCGATGAAAGTTATTGTCGATGAAGTAGGAAATGACGGCGCCACCGCACGCAGCAGTGCCGATGCGCCGGAAATAGATGGCCAGGTTTATATCAAAAAACCCAAGGGCAAAAAGCTTGCCCCAAAACAGGGTGAATTTATGGACGTTCGCATTACTGGTGCCAATGTTCACGATCTGTGGGCCGAGCCGGTGGCGGCGTAGTTTTCGAAATTTTTGATTCTGAGGAGTGGATGATGGCAAGTGCTCGTGAAGTGGTGGTGTTAAGTGGTGTGCGAACTGCAATCGGCGATTACGGTGTGAGTTTGAAGGATTTTGCGCCCACGGAACTGGCCGGCTTGGTGATCAAAGAGGCGATCGCTCGCGCGAAAGTCGACGTGAACGATATCGGACATTTAGTGCTCGGCAACGTGATTCACACCGAACCGAAAGATATGTATATCTCCCGCGTCGCGGGGATCAAAGGTGGCTTACCGCAAGCCTCCGCGGCGCTGACGGTCAATCGTCTGTGTGGTAGCGGCTTGCAGGCGATCATCAGCGCGGCACAAACCATTATGCTCGGCGACACCGATTGCGCGATCGGCGCCGGCGCAGAATCCATGAGCCGAGCGGGTTACATCATGCCCAATTTGCGCTGGGGCCAGCGTATGGGCGACGGCGGTGTGGTCGACATGATGGTCGGCGCGTTAACCGATCCGTTCGATGCGGTCCATATGGGCATTACCGCGGAAAACATCGCAGCGAAATGGGGCATCAGCCGCGAAACACAAGATGCGTTTGCGGTGGAAAGCCATAAGCGTGCCATCAATGCGACCGAAAAAGGCTATTTCAAAGATCAGATTCTGCCGGTGGAAATCAAATCGAAAAAAGGTTCGACTTTTTTCGCGACTGACGAACATGCTCGCGCCGATGCATCGGTTGAAGGCATGGGGAAACTGCGTGCCGTGTTCAATTAAGTCGGATCGGTCACGGCCGGCAACGCCTCGGGCATTAACGACGGCGCCGCCGCCGTGGTTATGATGGAAAAAAGCGCCGCCGAGAAGCGCGGCTTAAAGCCGATGGCGCGCTTAATTTCTTACGGCCATGCCGGCGTCGATCCGAAATATATGGGCATTGGGCCGGTTCCCGCCGTGCAAAAAGCGTTGGCCAAGGTCGATCTCAAAGTCAGCGACATGGACGTCATCGAATCGAACGAAGCCTTTGCCGCGCAAGCCTGCGCCGTGTCGAAAGACCTCGGCTTCGATGGCAAAAAGACCAACCCGAACGGCGGCGCGATTGCGCTGGGGCACCCGATCGGCGCGACCGGCGCGATTCTCACCATCAAAGCGCTGTACGAACTCGAACGCATCGGCGGCCGCTACGCGCTGGTGACGATGTGTATCGGCGGTGGGCAAGGTATTGCTGCGGTGTACGAACGCATGTAGTTTTTAGTCGATGTCAGAAAACAAAAAAGCGACCCACAGGTCGCTTTTTTGTTAGCAAGCCGAAACCTCAGCGCCGCATCAACATACCACCCAACATCCCCGCGAGCTCGTCGACTGCTGAACCGTTGCCGTTCTGGTCGAGAAAGCGGCTGATGGTGCCCATCAATCCCGGTGCGGCTTGCTGGGCGTATTCGGTTTCGCCGCCGAGCAAGCCCGCGAGGCCGGATGGCCCCATGCTCTGTTGTTGGCGCGTGCGGCCGAGGAAACCCATCACGATCGGTGCGAGTGTGACGAGCAAGCGGCCCATGCTCGATGCATCCATGCCGGTTGCTTTGGATAAGGCATTTACCACACCGTTTTGCGAGCCGCCGAACACGTGGCCCAAAATACCGTCGCCGGGGCCTTGTTGCGCGCCGCCGAGGAAGCCCTGGAGATTATCCAAGATACCACCGTCGTGATCCTTTGACAGCGCGCCGAACAGCGAATCGCGGCCCTCGGGCTCGCTGGCGTTGCGCGACAGCGCCGACAGCAGCAGCGGCACCGCTGCGGCGATCGCATTGCCGGTGGTTTGTTGATTGGTTCCGAGCTGATTGCTCAGTTCGCCAAGCGTATCCGAGTCGAACTGACCCAGGATTGCATTCATGATTGATGCCATGGAGTCTCCCGATTATTTTTGAATGAACAGGTGTTGAAAAATTTACGCGATTGCTTGTTTCAATGCCGAAATAAATGTCTTCTCGCCTTCGCTGACGAGCTCGCCGCCGAAGCCGAGAAATCCGCCTTCTTTCGCCGATGCGGAAATCTTATCGGCGATATCGGCGAGCCAGGATTTGTACGCGGCGACATCTTCCGGTGTGCCTTTGGCGCGCAAAATGCCAAGCGCGCTGGTTGTGCCGCCAGTGGCTAAGCCGCTAAATTTCGCCGAGGCATTTTTGGCTTCGGCGAACGAGACTTGGCTGCGGACAAATTCCTGTGCGGCGCTGATTTCTTCGCGCTGACTGAGCGCCTTAACCATTTCATTGCTGCAGGAAATGCCTTGAAACATCGCCTGCGCCGTGGCGAAACTTTCCTTAAAGCTCCCGAAAAGACCGCTATTGCCGGCGAGCATGGTCGCGGCGGCAACTAAATTCGGGGTGTTGCGCAGGGTGGTCCACTCTTCGGTGGTGAAAGCGGTTTTTGAAGTCATGTTGTTTTCCTTGAGATCGGTTATTGATAGAGCGATGAAGCAGTATTTAAATCTCCTTTATAGGCGAAGTCAAATCGTGATGATTACTATTGAGAACAGCATAAAATTGAGCGACCGCTTTCCCCTCACCCTAGCCCTCCCCAAAGGGGCAAGGGGATAAACTCGATGCCTGAAGAGCCGCGCCGGATATGGCTCACAGCGCTATATGGCTGGGCAAGCCCATAAAATAAGCCTCTGCGGAGCATCGCCTGTTTTTTCGTGAAAAGATACGCTCGCGCAGGCTCATGCTTGCGGTAGCACGGTGAACGGGTTAAAGTTCTGGTTTGCGCTTTAGGTGTTTAGGTTTATCGGATGTTGAAATTTTCTGCTCGAAACCTTCTAATTTTTTTTGCGTTGCTCGGTCTGGTTTTATTTGCCGCGACCAATGCGATGAAGGAAAAAAAGATCGACGCAGCGCCGGTCGCGGCGATCGAGAAACCCGCAGCCAAACCCGATTTCAACACCATGTACATGCCCGGCGCTGCGCCGGAGCGGCGTGCCTTTAACGCTGCAGAAGAGGCCTATTCCGTGAGCCTATGGCGCATTCACGACAAAGTGAAAACCAGCTCGGTGCAACTGAGTTTCGCCGGCTTGTCATACAAACTCAAAGAACTCGATCGCGCCGGCGTCAAAGCGAAAATCGCGCCGCAGGCGGAAATTTATCGCAACGCGTTGCAAGATTTAGATAAGCTAACGGTGCCGGATTCGTTGAAAGAGTTACATGGGAGCTACGTCAAAGCGGTGAATTTTTATGCCGATGCGTCGAAGGACATGATGAAGATTGCGTCCGATGGCAACGAGCAACATCTGCTCGACGCCCACAGCAAAACCAACCAAGCCGGTACACTATTGCTCAAAGTCGGCGCCGAGTTGTGGCCGGGTGAATTTAAGCCCAATTAATTTTTACTTCGATGCCGCCGGGCTCAACGGCGTCGGAGCGCAAATGGTACAAATGAGCCGACCAAAAATTTTCTGGAGGATTTCATGAAAAAAGTATCGAGCAAGGTTGGCCTGGTCGCCGCGTTAGGTCTGGCCGGTGCGTTGCTTGCGCCGATCGCCGCGCAAGCAGCAGATCCGGTGTATTCCGTATGGTTAGTTGAAAACAGCCGTTTTATGAATGTGCCGTTTGGCGCATTTCAACCGGATCGTGCGTTTGTCCCCAGCGCGCCTGCGGGTGGCCCTAACGGTATTAACACCGTTGATCTGCCGGTGAATGTCGGCGTCATCAAAGGCGCGGGCAAAGAAGTGATTCTGTATGACAACGGCTGGAACGCGACCGATTATCACAAAGCCACCGGTACCGCCCATTGGTCGCCGCTATCGAAACAGATTGCGCAGTTGGGCATCAATGCCGCCGATGTGACCAAAGTCATCGTCGGCCACGGACATTGGGATCATGCCGGTAGCTTGGACGAATTTCCCAATGCGGTGTTGTATATTCAGCGCGAAGAATTGAAGGGCATCGAGTGGGCGCTTAACTATCCGGGTCATGAGCGCATTCGCGCGGTAAACGATTCGCCCGGTGGTTGCGCGCGCACGCCCGCTTGCGGCTATCCGTCCAAAACCATGGATTCGATCTATGGCAAAGTGCTGAAGGGCAAAGCTGTGATCGTCGATGGCGATATGGAAGTGATGCCAGGCATCAAAATCCACGCCGCATTCCGCGCCCACACCGCCGGATCGCAATTGCTCGAAGTCAATACCTCGGTCGGCAAGCTGATGTTCGGCAGCGATGCGTATTCGTCATGGGAAGGTATCCGCGATTGGCAAATAGCCAATCCGCAGCAGACCGACACGGTGCAGCAATTCTTGGCCTACGAGAAATGCTACAAAGTGACCGGCGGCTATCAGAATTGCGTCGCCGCGCACGAGCCGCTTTCCTACACCGATAAATATCCGCTCACCAAAAATGCCTGGGTCGGCATGAACGGTGCACGTCTGGCGGAAATTGCATTGGCGCCGGGCGAGAAATCGCGTAAGCCCTAAGTAGCATTCATCAGTACGCATGAAACGGGGAG
>JANOGO010000287.1:0-5353 GCA_031406045.1 Pseudomonadota bacterium | reverse complement strand
CTGTAATTTAACGTTAAGGAAGCTCTGAATAAGTTCGAGTTCTTAGGAACCTCTGATTAAGTCCAGCGCGACCGCGAGGGACTTAATCAGAGGTTCCCTAAGTGAGACAAGGCGCGAACAAAAAATATCGACGCAGCATATGCATGATATGTAAGGAGATATTTTTTGTGAGTAACGCAGTATCATGACGAAATCGGACTTATTCAGAGCTTCCCTAATAGCGCCGCTCATTTCAATTCGCGGATTGACCCTTGCCTTGCCCGATCGCGCCGCGAAGCCGCTGTTCGGCCGCACGCCGACGCGCGAAATTTTGCGTCATATCAATCTCGATATCAAAGGCGGCGAACGCTTAGGACTAGTCGGCGAATCGGGATCCGGAAAAACCACGTTAGGACGAACGCTGCTGCGCCTTTACGAACCCACCGCCGGAACGATTCATTTCGCCGGACAAGATATTACCCATCTTTCCGAGCCCGCGCTGCGGCCGTTGCGTACGCGCATGCAGATGGCATTTCAAGATCCGCAATCCTCACTCAATCCGCGCCATCGCATCGACGATATTTTGGCACAACCATTGCTCGCATTCGGTCGTGTGAAGAATCGCGACGAGGGCCGCGAACAAGCGATTTCTTTACTGAATCGCGTCGGTCTGCCGACTAACTTCGCCAATCGTTTTCCGCACGAATTGTCCGGCGGCCAGCGCCAACGCGTGGGCATCGCCCGCGCCATCGCACTCAAACCGCAGTTCATCGTGGCCGATGAAATTGTGTCGGGACTTGATGTTTCGACCAAGGCGCAGATCTTGACGTTGCTGCGCGAACTCAAACCGGAGAATGATCAAGCACTGATGTTCATCGGCCATGATCTTTCCGTCGTGCGCGTGTTGTGCGATCGCGTCGCGGTAATGCAAAAAGGTGAGGTTGTCGAAATCGGCCCTTGCGAACACGTGTTCGGCGATCCACAACATGCTTATACCAAAGAGTTGTTACAAGCGATTCCACTACCGGACGTCGATCCCGACTGGGTCAACGCGGTACAATAGGGCACCGCAAAAAAGGAGATTTCCATGCAAGTAAAAGGCAGCATTGCCTTGGTAACAGGTACCAATCGCGGTGTCGGCCGTGCCACCGTGAAAGTGCTGATCGAACAGGGTGCGGCGAAGGTTTATGCCACCGCGCGCGACGCCGGTAAGATCGCCGATCTCGCCGCCGCTTATCCCGGCAAAGTCGAAGCGATCGCGTTGGACATCACCAAACCGGAACAAGTGAGTGCGGTGGCGGCGAGAGCCCGCGACGTAAACTTGCTTATCAACAACGCCGGCGTGAACAAAATGCGTGGCTTCATCGCAGCCGGCGGAATCGACGACGCGCGCGCCGAAATGGAAGCGAATTATTTTGGCACCCTTTCGATGTGCCGAGCGTTTGCGCCTGTGCTCAAAGCCAATGGCGGCGGTGCGATGATCAATGTGATTTCCATCGTCGCGCGTGTGACGATTCCAATGCTAGGCTCTTACTGCGCATCGAAATGGGCGCTGTTTTCGTTGACGCAGGGCGTGCGCGCTGAACTGGCGAAGCAGGGCACGCTGGTGGTAAGCGTCAATCCCGGCGCCATCGACACCGACATGGCGAAGGGCATGGAAATGGCTAAGCTCGATCCCGCCGATGTCGCGCGCCAGTCGCTAAAAGCTGTCGAAGACGGCGTCGAAGATATTTACGTTGGCGACATGGCGCAAGGCACGATCCAAGGCGTTCGCGCCGATGAAAAAGCGGTGGAGAAACAACTCGCCGGCATGTTGCCGATGTAATAGATGTAGCATCGCCACAAGGCTTATTCCATGCGGCTCTACAGGCATCATGCTTGGCGGGCCGCTCTGGTATTCGGCGCTGACTCGATCAATATGGAAAATGAAAACTTACTCTTAAAACACCATACACTCTGGCTTATTCTGGGTTGGGTGTGGATTGTGCTGGTGATTTATCTTTCGCTGACGCCGCACCCACCGGAAATTCAAATGGACTCAGGCGACAAAATCGGCCACCTGCTGGCGTACGGATTTCTGATGTTGTGGTTCGCGCAGTTGTATCGAACTCATCCGACAAAAAATGCAATCGCAATCGGATTGATCGGGTTAGGTATCGCGATTGAAATCGCCCAGGAGCAAACCGGTTATCGCCACTTTGAGCTAGCCGATATAGGCGCCGACGGGATCGGCGTTGGTATCGGATTGTTGTTGAGTTTAACGCCGCTACGAGAAGGCTTACGGCTGGCGGAACGAATAGTGATGAATCGTTAAACTGAAATCTCGGCGATCACCGGCGTATGGTCCGACGGTCGCTCCAATTTGCGCGGCGCTTTGTCGATAACGCATGACGTGCAGCTCGGCGCCAGCGCATCGGACAGCAAAATGTGGTCGATGCGCATGCCATGGTTGCGGCGAAACGCCATCATCCGATAGTCCCACCAACTGTAGATTTTTTCCGGTTGCTCGAACAGGCGAAAACTGTCTTTGAGCCCGAGTGCGAGAAATGCCCGAAACGCGGCGCGTTCCGGTTCGCTGACCAACACATTACCTTCCCACGCTTTCGGATCATGCACATTGCGATCGTCCGGCGCGACGTTGTAATCGCCGAGCAGCGCAAGTTTCGGATGACGCTTAATTTCGTCGGCGAGCCAATCGCGCAGCGCCGCGAGCCACTTGAGTTTGTATTGATATTTATCGGAATCGAGACTTTGGCCGTTCGGCACATAGACGCAGATGACGCGCACACCATCGAACGTCGCCGCTAACACACGCTTTTGCTCGTCTTCAAAATTGGGGATGGCGTTGACGATATCGATCGCCTCAAGCTTGCTGATCAGCGCGACACCGTTGTAGGTTTTTTGGCCGCTGAACGCAGCGCGATAGCCGAGCGCTTCGATTTCGGCTAACGGGAAATTTTTATCTTCGAGCTTGATTTCTTGCAAACACAACACGTCCGGCTGCGCGGACGTGAGCCAATCAACGACGTGGGGTAAACGAACCTTGAGGGAGTTAACGTTCCACGTCGCGAGTTTCATATGTCGGATTAATAGTCCGACGGATTTCGCGACTGGGTGTTGGGCG
Organism: Pseudomonadota bacterium; assembly: GCA_031406045.1. Classification (GTDB taxonomy): domain Bacteria; phylum Pseudomonadota; class Gammaproteobacteria; order Burkholderiales; family JALYOK01; genus JALYOK01. Next base: position 2,250 of record JANOGO010000287.1, on the reverse strand, counting down.
GCGTCACCTGCACCGGCTGCTGATTATTTTTCGCGCTCGGCGGCAATTCCGGCTCGTGATAGGGACCGCTGCGCGCATTCGGATCCGGCGCTTTATTTTCGAATGCGGGGGCGTTGTCTTTGGCGCCACCCGAATTCGCGTTGTTGTTACCGCCACCCCCTCCACCGCCGCCACCGGACGTAGGCGAATTTTTATCGCCGCCGCCGATCTCTTCCGAGCGGGATTTGCGCTTGCCGTCGGCGCTCGCAGTGTCTTTGGAATCCTTAGCAGCATTGGACTTTAACGGCGCCGCCGACTTCGGATAGCCGGCCGCGTCCAATGCGGAATTCCATGCGGCCTCATTGAAACCTTTAATCGGTTTATCTTTGCCGACTTGCAAGTCAGGCACTTCCAGCGTGCCGGTTAGTTTTTTCAACTCCTGGCCGTCAGCCAGATTTTTTTCCGGATTTTTTTCACTATGGGGAACGCCGCGCTTGGCGAGCAATGCGCGCGCCTGATCGCAGGGCGTACCGCAGTCGGTTGCGAATAACACTACCGGGTATTTTTTTGCCGCATTTCGCGTTGCGAAATCCAAGCCATCGCCTTGCGTCACGCGATCGTTGAGACGTTTCTTTTCGACTCTTTTCGCGTTGGCCGGTGGCGGCGTATCGGAATAATTGATTTTCCCGTCCGCGCCGATCCATTTGTAAAGCTCTGCGACGGCCGGTGTTGCGACAATTGCGAATCCCATCAGCAGCAATAAAAGTTTCGACATCCGCAACCCTTTAGTCTCTAATAATTATAGAAAAACAATAGTATACGAATTAATTCTAGACAATAAGTGAACTTTTGTGTACCGTTTTTTGTAAATTACTCCGGGCTGGAAGCCTTATGGATACTGGCTTCCAGCGATGCCCCTTTGAAGGCCCGCTCTGGTTCTGCCTTTCAAGGCATTCGTTACGCGGCCTCAAGCATGCCGCTGTGGCGCAGCAACGCATCAATGTTCGGTTCGCGTCCACGAAACGCGACGAAGGATTCCAACGCCGGGCGTGCGCCGCCGACGCTTAAAATTTCGTGGCGGAACTTTTGCCCGGTCGCTTGATTTAAAACGCCGCTTTCTTCGAACAAGCTATAAGCGTCCGCCGACAACACTTCCGCCCACTTATAGCTGTAATAACCTGCCGCGTAACCGCCGGCGAAAATGTGCGAAAAACTATTCGCAAAACGATCGTAGGCCGGCGGAAATACCACAGCGACTTGTTTGCGAATTTCGCCGATCAACTGCTGCGCGGTTTTTGAACCGGCAATGTCGAAGTCGCTGTGCAAACGCATATCGAATAACGAAAACTCCAACTGCCGCACCATGTCCATGCCGGCGAGGAAATTTTTCGCCGCGATCATTTTGTCGAACAGCGCGCGCGGAAGCGTGGCGCCGGTATCGACGTGGCGCGTCATATGCTGCAGCACGTCCCATTCCCAGCAAAAATTTTCCATGAACTGGCTGGGCAGTTCCACCGCGTCCCACTCAACGCCATTGATGCCGGCGACGCTGAGATCTTCAACTTGCGTCAACAAATGATGCAAACCGTGACCGAATTCATGGAACAGCGTGATCACTTCGTCGTGGGTAAACAGCGCCGACTTATCGCCGACCGGCGCGGAGAAATTGCAATTGAGATAAGCGACCGGCGTTTGGATGGCGCTGCCAATGCGTTTGCGCGTAATCGCATCGTCCATCCACGCACCGCCGCGCTTGGTCTCACGCGCGTACAAGTCCAAATAAAATTGACCGACGAGTTTGTTATCGCGATCGCGTATATCGAAAAATTTTACGGCTTCGTGCCACACCGGCGCTTCACTTTGCGCCAACGTCAGGCCGTACAGCGTTTCCACGACGCGGAACATGCCGGCCAACACCGTCGGCTCAGGAAAATATTGCTTCACTTCTTGCTCGGAAAAACTAAAGCGTTGACCACGCAATTTCTCCGCGGCGTAGGGGCGATCCCACGGCTCCATAACGTCAAGGCCTAACTCACGTTTGGCGAAATCCCGCAGCGCTGCAACATCGTTTTCCGCGTAAGGTTTCGCACGCTTTGCCAGATCGAGAAGAAAATCCAACACTTGCTGTGGCGACTTCGCCATTTTCGATACCAGCGATACTTCGGCGAAATTGTCAAAACCAAGGAGCTTCGCTTCTTCATCGCGCAGCTTCAGGATTTTTTCGATCAGCGGCGCATTGTTCCACTCCGGATGCTCGAATTCCGCGGCGCG
>JANOGO010000283.1:0-7175 GCA_031406045.1 Pseudomonadota bacterium | reverse complement strand
GAATCGAGGATCTTGATTTTCCCGGCACGCACAGCCTCGCTAAAACGCGGCGCCGGCCCGAATTCGCCGAGGGAGACTGCCGAGGTTTCCAATGTCGCAACACAGCCCGCGCCGATCAGCAGATCGGCTTGCAATCCACCGACCGGCACGCAGACCAAATGCAAATCGCGCACACCCCGGTGGAGTAACTCGAACGTCGCGGCCATCGCCGCCCCGCTCGATTCTTTTGGAATCGCGAGTTTTGCGCCGTCGTGAATCGCGCCGGCCAAATCGGCGACACTCTGAAATAAGCTTGAACTCATTTTTCCTTTTCTTTCACCGTGATTCGATGGAACTCAAACGATATTGCGGCTGACTCAGCCGCGTTGTCAACTTATGAGAAAACCGAACAAGAGTGCTCCAAGAGCCGCTCCCAGAGCGCCTCTCCAGACATGCATCGCCACGAACCAATATCAGAGCGCCTCTTGGGCCGCTGTCATTGCGAGCGGCCAGTATCGGCGCCGCCGATACTGCTCACGAACCATGATCCGAGGAGGGCTTAAACCTAAGCCCACCCTCTCCCGCCGAGCGGGAGAGGGAGTATCGTCCCCTCGCCCCTTTGGGGAGAGGGGTGGGGGTGAGGGGCAAGCCGTCCTTAAAACAAGCAACGGTCAAACCGGGTTCATGGAGTATGGGCAGCATAGGCGCGGATGCAGGCCGCTCGCAATGACCTACTTGACGAACTCTGGCGATATCCAGCGCGGCAACGCGAGAAAAATATCCGGCGCGATGATGATCAAAATCAACACTGCCAACATCGGCATCAACATAATCATTACGTCTTTCATCACGCTAATCAATCGTACTTTCGCGATCGCGCACGATATCAACAAACACAAACCGTAGGGCGGCGTGACTAAGCCGAACGCCAACGACACAATGCCGATTAACGCGAAATGGATCGGATGCATTTGCACCGATTCGGCGAGCGGTTGCAGGATGGTGCCGACGATAATGATCGCCGGAATCGCATCGAGAAAACAGCCGACAACCAGGAATACGAAGGCGATAAAAAATCCCGTGCCGGTCAAACTCAAACCCCACGACGTGACGGTAGATAGGAGTGCTTTCGGAATTTGGTAGTACGCCAATAGCCAGCCGAAAACCGACGCAGTGCCGACGCAAAACAATGCGACTGCTGCCAGCCGGCCGGTATCTAAAAATGCATGGTGCAGTTCTTTGCGTCCTAACTCACGGTAGAAAAATAGCGACAGCCCAAGGGAATACAACACCGCAACCGCCGCCGATTCGGTCGCGGTAAACCAGCCGAACACTTTGCCGCCGATGATGATTACCGGCGTCATCATCGCCGGGATCGACACCATCGCCGCGGCGAGCAATTCCTTCAATGTCGCGCGCGGGTAAGTTGGGTAATTACGAATTTTCGCGTACGCGTGAACGGTGAGCATTTGCACCGCGCCTAACAACAAGCCCGGTAAGATTCCCGCAATAAACAATCCACCGATGGAAACCGACAACACGCCGCCCCACACGATCATCAAAATGCTCGGTGGGATGATCACGGCAAGCACGGCGGATACCGCGGTGATGGCGACGGAAAAGCTGACGTCGTAGCCTTCCTTAACCTGCGCACTGATGAAGAGCTTGCCTTGGCTCGCCGCATCCGCTGTGCTCGAGCCGGATATGCCGGCGAAAAAGATACTCAACACCACGTTCACTTGCGCCAGGCCACCGGGAAAATGGCCGACCAGGGCGCGTGACATGCGCAGCATGCGATCGGTGATGCCGCCGGCATTCATGAGATTCGCCGTCAGCAAAAAGAACGGTACGGCGAGCAAGATGAAGGAGTTGTAGGCTTTAAATGTTTCGTTGAACAACACCATCGATGACAAACGTTCTTCGAACATCAGTACCGGCACACAGGCCAGGCCCAGCGCGAACGCGATCGGCACGCGCAAAAACATCAGCAGAAAAAACAATCCGAATAAAACGAGGCTGGCTTCGCCCGGACTCACAAGCGGACACTGCCGCGCAGCATGCGAAAATCCTCAGCGAATTTTTCGAGTAGGAACAAAAGCCAAAACGCGCCGGCCAGCGGCCAGGCGATGAAGATCAACCACATGGGTAACTCGGCCAACTCGGAGGTTTGATCCGCGCCGAATAGCGTGAACTGGTAGCCAAAATAAAGAAACACAACGGCAAAAACCAACATCGCGAAATGCGTCAGAATACGCAGAATTGCATTTGCTTTCGGCGGCAGCGGCGGCATTACGTCGACATCAAAATGTGTTCCCTCGCGCACCGCGATCATCGCGCCGATCATGATCATCCAGATAAAACAAAAACGCGCGAGTTCTTCGGTCCAGATATAACGTGGGATAAATCCGACGTAGCGCGAAAAAATCTGCAGCATGACCGGGACGATCAAAATCGCGACGCTTGCGACCAATAGCCATTTCAACGCGCTGTGTAGCGGATTGATAATGGCATGCAGCAAGGAACTCATTTGATCGAATCGATCTTTGCCAAAATCGCTTGCGCGCCGATGTCGGCGGCGTACTTTGCTTTGACCGGCGCGGCCAACTCGAGCAATTTGGCGCGATCGGCGAACGGATGCAGTTTGATTTTGCCTTCTTTCGCCAGCAAGTTGAGCTTGGTGTCGTTCTCGCCGGATTCGATGCGCCGGCCGAAGGAGCCGGCTTCCGGGCCGGCCTTCACAATCGCCGCTTGCAGCTCCGCCGGCAGACGCTTAAACGTTTTACCGCTGAAACAAATCGGGCGAATGGTGAATGAATGTTGCGTCAACGAAACTTGCGGCGCCACTTCGTAGAACTTCATTTGGATCATACCCAGCGCCTCGTTATCCAGCGCGGCGATGACGCCCGACTGAATCGCGTTATAGGTTTCGCTATAGGCAATCACTGTCGGCGCCGCGCCGATGGCGCCGAACATTTTCGTTTGAATCGGCGCGCCCATGACGCGCATCGGTAAGCCTTTTAGCTCGGCCATATTGCGCACCGGCTTATTCGCGATCAAATTGCGCACGCCACCGCCGACAAAGCCCACCAACATCACGTCGGCTTTTTTTGCGATTGCGTCGACAATCGGTTTGAACACATCGGTCACCAGCACTTTATTCCAATGATCGTAATCGCGGAATAAAAACGGCATATCCATGAACGGCGCCGCCGGAGAAAAAGTCGACATATGCGACGGCGAAACGACCCCGTAGTCTACCGACACGCCCTGGCTCATGTAAGCGAAATAATCTTTTTCTAACCCGAGTTCGCTATTTCGATGCAGAACAAAATTGATCGGCTTGCCGTAGTATTTTTTTACCAACTCCTCGAACTTCAACAACGCTTTGTTATAAGGATGTTCGTCGTTGAATTGCACGGCGCCGTGCAGGGTGATGGTACCGGCGGCTTGGCTTGGGATCGCCGATGCTAGGCACAGCGTCACCACCGCAATGGCCAAACCATCTATCAATTTTTTAATCACCGACGTTCTCCTAAATTTTGCGCACTTATAATGTCGTTACGTTCTACAAAAAGTATATCACCGTGATCAAGTCCGATTGGTTTTTCCGTGTCGATCGATAACGATCCCGTCATCGGCGCGACACGCGCATGGCTGGAGAAGATCGTTATCGGCTTAAATCTTTGCCCATTCGCGAAAGCGGTTTACCTGAAAAATCAGGTCCGTTTCGTCGTAAGCCGCGCGCGCAACAGCGATGTGTTGCTGGAAGAATTAGAACAAGAGTTGAATTTTCTAGCGCAAGCCGATCCGGCGCAGATCGACACGACGTTGTTGATACATCCGCAGGTGTTGACTAACTTTTTAGACTACAACGATTTTCTCGATGTCTGCGATTCGGTGGTAGAAGAACTAGAACTCGCAGGTGTGCTGCAAGTCGCGAGCTTTCATCCGCATTATCAATTTTCCGATACGGAAGCGGACGATGTCACCAACTTTACTAACCGCTCACCTTTTCCGACGCTGCATTTGCTGCGTGAGGAGAGTGTAACGCGCGCGGTTGAAACGTTTCCCGGTGTTGAAGGGATTTACGAAAACAATATTGCGACGTTGCGAAGGCTGGGAAAAGAGAAACTAGAAAAGTTAATCGTCGCCGTAGGGCGGGTCCCACCCGCCAATCGCGACGTAAAATAATGTTGCCGGAGGACAATGTTTGGCGGGTGGGACCCGCCCTACATTCTTTCTCCGCCAGGAATCGTACCCAGCTTAGTTTCTGGCGATGCATGGCCCGAGAGCCGCATTCCGCTTGCCGCCTGGCGATGCTCAATACTATCCGCGCCGCCAAATTGTTCCGCCCGCGCCGTCTTCTAGAATAATTTTTGCGTCGGAAAGTTGTTGGCGAATACGGTCCGCTTCGGCAAAATCCTTTCCTTTGCGCGCCGCGTTCCGCGCGGCGATGAGTGCTTCGACCGCCTCGGCGGATAAACCGTCGCTCAGACTCGCGCCACGGAAATAATTTTCGATATCGCGCTGCAGTATCCCAAGTACATTCGCCAGCGAAAGCAATAAATCCGCCTTTTCGCTGCCGGCAAAAACTTCGTCAGCCAACTTAAACAACAACGCGATGGCTTCCGGGGTATTGAAATCATCGTCCATCGCCGCTTTGAATATCGCCGCATCCGGATCATTCCAATCGATCTCAGTGAGCTGCGCATTTTTTCCACGCAGCGAGCGATACAAACGATCAAGCGAATTTTTCGCGTCTTGCAATTGCGCGTCGCTGTAGTTGAGCGGGCTGCGATATTGGCCGCGCAGAATAAAAAATCGGATGACCTCCGCGTCGAACTGCTTCAGGATTTCGCGAATGGTAAAAAAATTGCCGAGTGACTTCGACATTTTTTCATTGTCGACGCGAACGAAACCATTGTGCATCCAATAATTGACGAAGGTCGAGCCGGTCGCCCCTTCGCTTTGTGCGATTTCATTTTCGTGATGCGGGAACTGCAAGTCGGCGCCACCACCGTGGATATCGAAATGCTCCCCCAATAATTTGCAACTCATCGCGGAGCATTCGATGTGCCAGCCGGGTCGGCCCAAGCCCCACTTCGAGGGCCATTTTGCTTCGTCCGGCTCGCCGGGTTTAGCGCGCTTCCACAATACAAAATCCAGCGGATCTTGCTTCGCCTGATCGATGGCCACGCGCTCGCCCGCGCGCAATTCATCCAAGGATTTGCCCGATAATTTTCCGTAGCCGGGAAATTTTCTGACGGCGAAATTCACATCGCCGTCGCTTGCGTGATATGCCAAACCCTTCGCCTCCAACGCTTCGATAATCGCCTGCATTTCTTCCACATATTGCGTGGCGCGCGGCTCATGATCCGGCGGCTCGGCGCCCAGCGCCGCCGCATCTTCATTCATGAAGCGGATAAATCGATCGGTCAGCGCGTGAATAGTTTCGCCGTTTTCCTGAGCACGTTTGATGATCTTGTCGTCGATATCGGTCACATTACGAACATAGTTCACATCAAAGCCGGATGCTTTGAACCAACGCCGCACCATATCGAAGACCACCAGCACACGAGCATGGCCGAGATGGCAATAGTCGTAAACCGTCATGCCGCAAACATACATACGAATTTTACCCGCAACGATCGGGACGAAATCTTCTTTCTTGCGCGTTAACGTGTTGTGTAGCTTAAGCATGAAGTAATTTTTCTGGCCGGGGAGTTTAAAGAGATGATGCTATTTTCGGTTACGAATTTTGACACAAAGTTGCCGGGACAACCTACGGCCGCGCTTCGATCCAATCCGCCATCAGTTCGATCAGATCGCTCAAGTAATCGAAACTCAAAATCTCGCCGGCGGTGAGTTTCGCCCGCGCCACCGCGCCCGGTAGCTCGCCCAAGAAACGTTGGTAGCGTCGCCAAATCGATGCGCCGCCGGGCGCAGATTCTTCGTGTGGCGTTTGCCGTCGCAATTCGGAAACCAGGAAATGGCGCACCGCATCAATGGCTTTGCGCGGATCTTTGCCGTGGGCTTTGGGATCTAAACCGGCGACATCACTCATGCTACGTTGATGTTGGTACGCGGCTTCATTCAAAACGAGAAATTGTTTTTCGCGATGCTTTTTCGCTCCCGATTCTTTCAGCCCGACAAAAACGCCGCATTCGAACGGCATATTAAAACGCGGTAATTCACCTGCGGCGGCAGGCAAACGGCTGATGTCGTGGATCGACAGACGGCTATTGCGCATCAAGTCGATCATCTTTTCCAACCGCAAACGGCCGTTCACCTCTTGGATCGCCAGCCGCGGCGAAAAACCACAATCGATCACCGCAAAGGCAATGGCTTGCAACAGTGGCAAATAGTCGTTATCGAATGGGCAGTTGATGAAGACGCGACGGTCGTACGATGCCGCCGACGAGGCGCGCTTTACGCGACGGAATTTATCGCTCAAGCCGCCTTGAGCATAGCGTCCAAAATCGCGCGGCGCTTCGCCTCGGTCAGACGACGTTTGCCGATCACCATCGGTTTTTGCACCAGGCGCGTGGCCGCCCGCGGCGATTTTTGCGTAACTTCTACCACCGAAAGTGTACGTTGCTGTTTTGAAGTATTCATTGGTTCATTATATTGCAAATGGCCGCTTTTTTCATCTTTGGCAACCGCATTCGCCGCCCTCAGCGGCTAAACAACGATCAGCCACGAGGCAACTGGGGAGCGACTCTTCGAGCATAGCATGCCAAGAGGCAAGCTGGGTGCGGGCGCTGGCGAAGGATGCTTTTAAACAGTTGCGCTGAAGCCAATGAGCCTGTCTCGTCTCGCGGCGATCCAGCCATCCTTCGCCCACAGGCTCAGGACCGCGCTAAAGCGCGTCCAAGCGAGCAGTGCTCGCTTAGTCGAACCAGAGGCTTCTCAACCCTCTCTCTCCGCCAAATAAAAATGCCCCGCAAGCGGGGCGTCAACGTTTAGTGGAGAGGGATTGCTCGGTCTCGCCTTGGGGCGATCCCTTCGGCCCTGCGGGCCCGTTCGCGCTAAGCGCGAACGTCCAAGCGAGCGGTGCTCGCTTAGTCGAACCAGAAGCTTCTCAACCCTCTCTCTCCGCCAAATAAAAATGCCCCGCAAGCGGGGCGTCAACGATTAGTGGAGAGGGATTGCTCGGTCTCGCCTTGGGGCGATCCCTTCGGCCCTGCGGGCCCGTT
>JANOGO010000241.1:0-4946 GCA_031406045.1 Pseudomonadota bacterium | reverse complement strand
GCCGCGACCGGAGATGAGGATAACGATGGATTTCATTCAACAGCGAATCATGAATGATTAATCTCGAATTATGTCATATCCACTCAATCGGCAGCGCAGTGTATTTTCTCCTGCCGATGAATAACCATTGAAAGCCAGCGCCACAATTGATAGATTGCAACATCGACATTCAACTAGAGGTAAATCGTGCGCCGCATTCTCTTGTCCGTCTTCGCTGCTTTCGTCTGCGCGAGCCCACTGTACGCTGCGGAAACTCTTTCCAGCCAAGATATCGACCGCCTTGCTAAGGAAGTCGAAGCGAAAGTCATCGCCTGGCGGCGCGACATCCATGAGCATCCCGAACTCAGTAACCGCGAATTTCGAACGGCAAAGCTGGTCGCCGAGCATTTGCTAAAACTCGGCCTTGAGGTCAAGACCGGCGTGGCGAAAACCGGCGTCGTCGCCGTGCACAAAGGCGGCAGGCCCGGCCCCGTCGTGGCACTGCGCGCCGACATGGATGCCTTGCCGGTCATCGAAGCGGTCGATCTACCCTTCGCCTCGAAGGTGAAAGGCGAATACGAAGGCAAAGAAGTCGGCGTGATGCATGCCTGTGGCCACGATACCCACGTCGCGATTTTGATGGGCGTCGCAGAAATGTTCGCGAAAGTGAAAGACCAATTGCCCGGCACGATCAAATTTATTTTCCAACCGGCGGAAGAAGGCCCGCCGCGCGGCGAAGAAGGCGGCGCAGCGTTGATGGTGAAAGAAGGCGTGCTGGAAAATCCCAAGCCGAACGCGATATTCGGATTGCATGTGGTTGCAATGATGAACACCGGCAGCATCGGCTATCGCGCCGGGCCGATGATGGCGGCGGCGGATATTTTGCGCATCAAAGTCAAAGGCCGGCAGACCCACGGCTCGGCGCCGTGGAGCGGCGTCGATCCGATCGTCACCGCGGCGCAGATCGTGATGGGCTTGCAAACCATCGTCAGCCGCCAAGTGAATATCACCAACGAGCCGGCGGTGGTCACCATCGGCAGCATCCACGGCGGCAATCGCTTCAACATCATTCCCGAAGAAGTGGAAATGGTTGGCACCATTCGCACGCTCGATGAAGGCATGCGCGATGATATTCACAAACGCATCAAAACCACGGCGGAAATGATCGCCGCGAGCCAAGGCGCGAGTGTACAAGTAGAAATCGAGAAGCCGTACGCGGTCACGATCAACGACGAAGAACTCACCGCGCTGATGGTGCCGACGTTGAAGCGCATCGCCGGCGAAAAGAATGTTTTCGTCCGCGCTAAAACGACCGGCGCGGAGGATTTCGCTTTTTATCAGCAAAAAATTCCCGGCCTGTTTTATTTCGTCGGCATCACGCCGCCGGGAACTGATCTGACCAAAGTCGCCGTCAATCATTCACCGAAATTTTTCGTTGACGAATCGGGCTTGTTGCTTGGCATTCGTTCGCTGGCTGCGTTAGCGGTAGATTATTTGCAGATGGGAAAATGAGTTTCTCACGTATGCGCGCAGCTAAATGGTATGGGGGATGCTCGGAGAGGCCCGCCAGTATTGCCTCTCAGGGCATCGTACGTCGCATTTAGTATGAGATGACGGTTACGCTTGAAGATATTCAATCCGCCGCCGCTGCAATTCTCGGCAACGTGGTGGAAACGCCTTGCTCGCATTCGCGTACGCTGTCGCAAATCAGTGGCGCCGAGGTTTACCTCAAATTTGAAAATCATCAATTCACCGCATCGTTCAAAGAACGCGGCGCGTTGAATAAATTGTTATCGCTTTCGGCGGATGAAAAAAAGCGCGGCGTCATCGCGGCATCGGCAGGCAATCACGCGCAAGGCCTCGCTTATCACGCCAAGCGGCTCGGCATTCCGGCGACCATCGTCATGCCGCGTTTCACGCCGAACGTCAAAGTGGAACATACCCGCGGCCATGGCGCGGAAGTGATTTTGCATGGCGAGAATTTTGATGAGGCAAAAACCTTTGCGCTCGACTTGGCGCGAGAGCGAAGTTTAGTTTGGGTTCATCCTTACGATGATGAGAAAGTCATCGCCGGACAGGGAACCATCGCGTTAGAAATCCTCGTCGCAGCGCCTAATCTGGATGCGCTGATCGTGCCGATCGGCGGCGGCGGCATGATCGCCGGCATCGCAGTCGCGGCGAAAGCGCTCAAGCCAAGCATCGAAATTGTCGGCGTCGAGACTGAGCGTTTTCCGTCCATGTATTGCGCGATCAGGGGCGAGACGCCTCGTTTTGGCACGAGCACGATCGCCGAAGGCATCGCGGTGAAAGAACCAGGCCGCATCACGCAAGCGATCGTTAAGAATTTGGTCAGTGAGATTTTTCTGATCGACGAAGGCGATATCGAAGAAGCAATTGTGCTGTTGCTGGAAATCGAAAAAACCGTGGTCGAAGGCGCGGGCGCTGCCGGGCTTGCCGCGCTATTAAAAAATCGCGAGCGCTTTAAAGGCAAGCGCGTCGGATTGATATTGTGCGGCGGGAACATCGACCCGCTGATGTTGTCCGACATCATTGAACGCGGCATGGTGCGGTCCGGGCGGCTGGCGCAAATAAAAGTTGAGTTGCGCGATTTGCCGGGTTCGCTGGCGCAAGTAACGGCGTGTTTGGCCGAGGTCAATGCCAACATCGAAGAGGTGCATCACCAGCGCGCCTTCAGCCATTTGCCGATTCAAAGTGCCGAAGTTGATGTGGTGTTGCAAACGCGCGGCCATGCGCATATTCAGCAGATACTTGCGGCGCTTAAAGATAGGGGTTTTGAGGCGCGGCTTATACAATAGTGGTGACAAGAAAAAGCCCGAAGTGTCATTCCCGCGAAGGCGGGAATCCATTTGGCCGTTCAAAGTCAACATGGATTCCCGCTTTCGCGGGAATGACAATTAATTAAGACTCTTTAAAACAAACAATGCTGGAATACGTTTAACGCCAATGATATTTTTCGCTCAGGAGAAAACGATGACTGATATTCACGAATTATCTCGCCGCAATTTTCTAAAATTCGCCGGTGCCGGCGCGCTTGCGGCAACCAGCATGAAATTAAGCGCTGCCGACGATAAGGACGAAAAAGACGACGCCAAAGACGATAGCAAAAACACCGTGATGACCGACGACGGTACCGATCTGCATTTCATTTCCAAAGGCACGGGCAAGCCGCTGATCATGATTCCCGGCTGGTCGCAAACGGCGGCCATGTACAAATATCAAATTGATGCGTTATCGGAAAAGTATCGTTGCATCGCGGTCGACATGCGTGGCCATGGCGATTCCGAAAAAGTGGCGCATGGTTATCGCATGCAGCGACTCGCCGCTGATTTGCGCGCGTTCATTTATTACGAAGACCTCAACGACGTCACCTTGATGGGACACTCGATGGGCTGTTCGGTGATTTGGTCGTACTGGGACATGTATTCCGGCGATCGCGTCGCGAAGGTAATTTTGGTCGATCAAGCGCCGACGGTGACCAGCCAGCCCGGTTGGAGCGACGAGCAAAAAGCCGAAGCCGGCGCGATCTTCGATCCGCCTGCCCTCTATGGACTCGCCGCCGGATTAAGCGGGCCCGACGGCATAAAAACCACCGAAGGATTTTTCGCGCCGGAAGGGATTTTTTTCACCAAGGCGTTTCCGCAAGATCAACGCAAATGGGCGCTGGAACAAAATCTAAAATTCCCGCGCAAACACGCGGCGGAATTATTGCTGAATCATTGCACACAAGATTGGCGCGACGTGATTCCGCGCATCGATAAGCCGACGTTAGTCGTCACCGGCAAAGCGAGCTTTTTTCCGCTGAAATCTCAGGAGTGGATTGCGAAACAAATCAAAGGCGCGAAGCTGGAAGTGTTCGACGCGGAGGAGGGCGGCAGTCATTTTATGTTCTTGGAAAACCCGGAAAAGTTTAACAAAGTTGTCGGTGAATTTCTCGGATGATTGCCTAGGAATCGTGCCAGGAGGCAAGCGTGGCGCGGCTTCCGGCGCTATGCAGTAATTAAGAATTCACTAAAAGCGATCAAAAATCTACTCCCTCCCTTGCGCGGCTTTTGCGCGGGGGAGGGGTGGGGAGGGGGTGAATATCTTGCCATCGCCACCCCCATCCCAACCTTCCCCCGCGAGCGGAGGAAGGGGTACCGCGGGCGCGTAGTTCAGGCGACAACGTGCGACAATTAGTGTTGCTTAAGAAAATGAGACGCAAACAATTGATCACCCATTCAATTCGCCGCCATACCCTCAGCGAACTTCTCCATCGCAGTGCCGCGCGCCATCCAAACAAACTCGCCATCACCTGCGGTGAAACACATTGGACTTACGCCGAATTCGATCGGCTCTGCGATCGCGTCGCTGCGGGCCTTACGCAGCGCGGTGTCGGCAAAAGCGATGGCGTCGCCGTGTTGGCGCGCAATTCCCATGGCTTCGCCGCGTTGCGCTTTGCACTTGCGCGCTTAGGCGCAGTGCTGGTGCCGATCAACTTCATGCTCAAAGCCGAAGAGGTTGCGTACATTTTGCGTCACGCCGGCGCGCGAACCTTGGCGGTCGATTCGGGCTTGAGTGATCTCGGCAAAGCTGCCGCGGCGCTCGACACGTCGGTCAAACAATTCATCTGGCTGCCCTCGGAAGATGCCTCGCAGCCGACTTCTGACATGGTGAGTTTCGACGATTTGGTCGCATGCACCGCGCCCGTGCCGGATGTGCAATTGAGCGGCGGCGACCTCGCGCAAATCGTCTATACCAGCGGCACCGAGTCGTTACCCAAAGGTGCGATGCTGACGCATGACGCGATAATGTGGCAGTACGTGAGCTGCGTGGTGGATGCGAGTATCGCCGGCGACGATCTCGCATTGCACGCGCTGCCGCTGTACCACTGTGCGCAGCTCGATGTATTTTTCGGCCCGGCGATTTACGTCGGATCGAGCAACGTGATTACCGCGAAGCCGGTGCCG
>JANOGO010000223.1:0-4334 GCA_031406045.1 Pseudomonadota bacterium | reverse complement strand
GTTGGCGCTGACGAAGGAAACCCAACAATTACAAATATAAGCGATGTTGGGTTTCGTTCCTCAACCCAACCTACCAAACTAACTATCCGATAACGACAGACGGGTTTCAATACGCTCGATACGACGTTCCAGCGAGCGTAGCCGGAAGAAGCGAAGCGCATTCCGGGGATATCGACATCATAGCTCGCCGATATTCCTATTAATTGGCGTGGATTGCAACACACCGTCGTAGAGAGTTAACCAAATGCAGTAATTCCCGGAATGCGCTTCGCTTCTTCCGCGCTACGCGTGCTGGTTGGCGTGCACGTCAAATTTCCCGCTCAACTCCACCAACGTCTTGTCGCCCTTGAGCGCCGCCAATGCTACCTCTGCCTTGAACAACGCCGCATGGTTACTTCTTGACCTTCTCATTTCACTGCTCCTATTGTCGGGCGATTGCTTCTCCCATCAGAGCAGAACCTTCACTTATCCGATAGTCCTTATTTCCGGCGCCACCTCTCGCTTTTAATTTAGGTTTCGTTTCTCAGCCCAACCTACTTGATTTTTACGGCCTGGCGCGATGACGTGTCCGCGTCGCAGCCACGACCGCCTGCCCATCGACGTATGCATCGATAAGCTGCCGGATCATGCGCTGATATTGCGTTTGGTATTTTTCGGCCTCTAGCTTAAAAAACGCAACGCTCTTTTTGCGAAGTGCCAACGTTACTTTCACGCCCTCTTCTCGAAACGCCAGCGAGCGTAGCCCAAGAAGCGATCGTGAATTGCAGATGATTGCCGTTGAAACGAAAAGAGCAGACCATCCCCGCCGCGCTATTTTGTGGCTGGTATGTTCTGCTCTAGATTGGGATTTCGCCCGAGCCTCACGGCCCGAGCGAAGTAAAGCGACTTACTTCTTAAGCTTGTCCACGCATGCTTTTTCCTTGGCTTCGTCGCCAGCGGCCATCTTCTTGCACTCTTCCGGGGTCTTCGGCTCGTCGGCAGCAAACACCGGTACGGTCAGCGATGCAATAAAGCCCAGAATAAGTGCGCTCACTAGTTTTTTCATCATCATGCTCCTCAGAGATTAAAATTAAATGCCAGGCAAACTCGCCAGCAACTCATCAGTAGCAAGCACCATGCCAGTTTATTTTAATGAAGCTAAAACAATTGCTTAGGAATGAACGTGGGATTCTACGAAGGTTCTTTTAACGAGCAATCTGTCCCCTATACCCGACAGTAATGGCGAGGGCAGTTCTAATGTATTGATAAACTTGAAAAGTGACTGTCGCCGATGAACGACGGAATGATTGCGATCAAGGACGCGTGCGGGGTACCGTGCCAGGAGGCAGTATTGGTGCGGCTTCTCGAGCATGCATTGCCACGAAGCACGCCGGAAAAGGCTCCTGGCAATGCCTTATATAAAATCCGCGACCAGCGCTTGCCGCGTGACGGGGTTAATTTCGTCTAGTTTGATTTCGTATTGCGGGTGATCGCAGCCCATGGCGATGTCGGCACCGATCTTGAGCGTGCGAATCATCAGCGGCGATAACTCGAAGCGCAAAAAATGAACCGCGGCGGTTTTGTGATCATTTTCGCGCTCGAGGTCCTCATCGGCGAGGGAATACACCGGCGCATGATCGGCGATGCGCAGCCAAATTTTGTCTTCGATGCCTTTGAGTTTCGCGAGCATGCGCGCGCGCTCGTCGATGTCTTCATATTCGATCAGCAGCGTCGCTTTGAGATTGCTGCCGTCGGGCACGAGCGGGTTGTAGGCTCGTAGTTCGTCGTCGATACCAGCCTCTTCGAAGATGCGTTCGATGCGCAGCATCTCTTGCACTTGATAGCGAATGGTGAGTTCATCTTCGAATAGCAGTGTGACGTGTTCACCCAAATGCACGGTGCGGCGTTTTTTGTGCTCGATCACTTTTGCGCGGAATTCTTTGCGAGTCTTGGCGTAGGCTTCGAGGGTCATTAGTGATTCGCGTTTGATTTGCGGCATGCTTTCAGTCCCGATTCAAATTACTTTTCTTGGCATAAATTTAGGTTGCCCCCTCACCCCAACCCTCTCCCCACAGGGGCGAAGGGAATCCGTCACAACCCGTAGGCGATGCGCACTAAGCTGATTGGATGCGCAAGCTCGGCGTTGGTTCCGCCGTTCTCGGCGATGCCTTGTTCGATGTGATGACCGGCGAGTTGGCAATCGGAGCTGATGTAATCCGGGTGGGTTTGCGCCATGGCTTTGAACACCGGTTTGCCGATTTTCATGGCCATCGCGTGGTATTCTTTTTTCACGCCCCAGGTGCCGGCGTGACCGGAACAACGCTCGACGGTGTTGACTTGCGTGCCGGGTAAAAGCTTCAACAACTCTTCGGTTTTCTTGCCGATGTTTTGTACGCGGCCGTGACACGGAATGTGATATGAAACTTTTCCGAGCGGCTTTTTGAAATCGGTTTTGAGCAAGCCATCTTTGTTGCGCGCGACGAGATATTCAAACGGATCGTACATTGCTTCTTTAACTGCTTGCACGTCAGCGTCGTCCGGAAACATCAGCGGCAATTCTTGTTTGAACATCAACGTGCACGAGGGGATTGCGCTCAAAATCGCGTAGCCTTCTTTCGCCAGCTTGATCAGATGCGGAATATTTTTTTCTTTTAATGCGGCGACGGATTCCAGATCGCCCAACTCCAATTTCGGCATGCCGCAGCACGCTTCTTTCTCGACCAGAATATGGGGAATCTGATTATGCGCAAGAATTTTGATCAGATCGTGGCCGATACCCGGCTCGTTGTAATTTACAAAGCAGGTTGCAAAGATCGCGACTTTTCCCGGTGTGCGCTCGCCATTTTTGATCGCGAAACTATCGTTCGTTTTCGCGCTGCTGCGAAACTTTTTGTTGGCGTAACCGGGAATCCAGGCATTTTTGTCGACACCCAATTGGCTTTCCATCAGCCCACGCATCAAGCTGGTTTTGTTCACGGCGTTGACGGTTTGCGTAACGATGGGAATGCCGGCGAATTGGCCGAGTTTATCGGTGCTGGATAAAAATTTATCGCGGAACGTGCCACCGGTTTTTTTAAACTCGACGGCTTTGGCGCGCAACATGGTGTGCGGAAAATCCAAGTTCCACGGATGCGGCGGCACGTAGGGGCACTTGGTCATGAAACACAAATCGCACAGATAACATTGATCGACGACGTCTTTGTATTTTTCTTTTGGGATACCGTCGACTTCCAGCGTCGGGCTTGCGTCTACGAGATCGAATAACTTGGGAAACGCGCCACACAAACTTACGCAGCGCCGGCATCCATGACAGATGTCGTAAATTCGTTCGAGTTCGTGCGTGACTTTCGCCTCATCGTAATACTCGGGATTTTTCCAATCGATCGGATGTCGAGTGGGGGCTTCTAGATTGCCTTCGCGCATATTGGAGCTGTGAGGAGTGAGGGGTTAGGAGTCAGGTGAAAAACCGGCGATATAAAAACAAAGGGTGAAAGATAAATCACCTTTCACCCTTCACTTTTCGCTTTTTACAGCGCCTAGTCAGCTAATGCATCCAGCGCTTTCTGGAAACGATTGGCGTGGGATCGTTCTGCTTTTGCCAGCGTTTCAAACCAGTCGGCGATTTCGTCGAAACTCTCACTACGGGCCGTTTTCGCCATGCCGGGATACATATCGGTGTATTCGTGCGTCTCACCGGCGATGGATGCCTTCAAGTTATTGCGCGTGCCGCCGATCGGCAAGCCGGTAGCGGGATCGCCAACGGTTTCCATGTATTCCAGGTGGCCGTGGGCATGGCCGGTTTCGCCTTCCGCCGTGGAGCGGAAAACGGCGGCGACATCATTTTGGCCTTCCACATCGGCCTTCGCTGCGAAATACAAATAGCGGCGATTCGCTTGCGATTCGCCGGCAAATGCGTCTTTCAGATTTTGATGAGTCTTGCTGTCTTTCAGATCCATGCTGCTCTCCTTGGTTAATCGTTGTAAACGTCTACCGGCATTTTAAAACCCTAAAAATACCGCCGGAGGAAATCGATATAGAATTGGTCTAAATTATATGAATTTGGTTCAATCGCTGTCAAGTTGCTCGGAAATTCTTACGCCGCGCCCGCGCAAATGGCGCGGCTCACGTTTTAAAAATGGCGCTAGCTCCGTCAAGGCGAGCTTGTACACATCGCGCTTAAAATCGATCACGCTTTCCATCGGCACCCAATATTCGCTCCAGCGCCACGCGTCAAACTCCGGATGATCGGACGCGCGCAAGCTCACATCCGTATCGCGGCCGACTAAACGCAGCAGATACCATATCTGCTTTTGCCCGCGATAATTGCCACGCCACTCGCGCCGAATCCACTGATC
>JANOGO010000221.1:0-7970 GCA_031406045.1 Pseudomonadota bacterium | reverse complement strand
CCGATGAACACGCCAAAGTCAGTGATCGATTTAATGGTGCCCTTGACCTTTTCGGCCTTCTGGTGCGACATGGAAAACTCTTCCCACGGATTGGCGAGGCATTGCTTCATGCCGAGCGAAATACGGCGGCGCTCTTCGTCGATTTCCAGAATCATCACTTCGACTTCGTCGCCGAGTTGCACGACTTTGGACGGATGAACATTCTTATTGGTCCAATCCATTTCCGAAACGTGCACCAAGCCCTCGATACCTTGCTCGATCTCAACAAACGCGCCATAGTCAGTAAGATTAGTGACTTTGCCGAACAAGCGCGTACCCTGCGGATAACGGCGACCCAAGCCCACCCACGGGTCTTCGCCGAGCTGCTTGAGACCCAAGGAAACGCGATTCTTTTCTTGATCGAACTTGAGCACCTTGGCTTCGACTTCGTCGCCAACCGTCAATACTTCCGACGGATGTTTAACACGACGCCAAGCCAGATCGGTAATGTGCAACAAACCATCAATACCACCGAGGTCGACGAACGCGCCGTAGTCGGTGATGTTTTTAACGATACCTTTAACGACCGATCCTTCCTGCAAGCTTTCCAACAGGCTTTGACGCTCGACGCCTTGCGCTGCTTCCATCACGGCGCGGCGCGACACGACGACGTTGTTACGCTTGCGATCGAGTTTAATGACCTTAAACTCCATCTCTTTATTCTCATACGGCGTGGTATCTTTAACCGGACGAATGTCAACCAACGATCCCGGCAAGAATGCGCGGATGCCGTTGATCATCACCGTCAAACCGCCCTTGACCTTGCCGTTCACCATACCCTGCACGATCGTGCCTTTTTCCAGCGCCTCATCCAGATCGGTCCACGCCGCGAGCCGCTTGGCTTTGTCGCGCGAGAGCTTGGTCGAGCCGTAACCATCGTCGAACGCATCGATGGCGACTTTGACGAAATCGCCGGGCTTAACTTCCAGTTCGCCGCGATCGTTCTTGAATTCCTCAATAGGAATCAAGCTTTCCGATTTCAGTCCAGCATTCACGATCACCATGTTGGCGTCGATGGATATGACTTCGGCGGTAATCACTTCGCCAATACTCATTTCTTGGAGAGCGTGGCTCTCCTCAAACAGGGCAGCGAAATTTTCTATGGTTGGGGTTGCTTGGGAAACAGTTGTCATGAGGTTAGGTTAATCAAAAGGGCCCAAAATCGTACTAGGAGGAAATTAGGTCAAATTAGTCATCGCCCCTCAATCGAGGGACACCCGGTACTGCAAATTATTTCTAAAAATTCGGTTTGTACAAATTCAACACGGCATCGATCGATTGCGATAATTCTAATGTAGAGGTATCGATGGTGATCGTGTTGTCGCCGGCGCGAAGTGGTGCAACGCTTCGGCCCGCATCGCGAGCGTCACGCGCGTCAATTTCGCGTAGCAAGTCGTTGATGTTAGCATTTATTCCTTTTTCCATCAACTGCTTATGGCGCCGCTCGGCACGCACTTGCGCCGTCGCGGTGAGGAAAATTTTTAATACCGCATCGGGAAATACCACGGTACCCATATCGCGGCCCTCGGCGACTAATCCCGGCAACTGCCTGAAGTTATGCTGCAATTCCAATAATGCATTTCTTAACAGCGGCAGAACCGCAATTTTTGACGCGTTTTTGCCGCATTCCTCAGACCGAATCGATTCGGTAACATTATGATCTGAAATGAATACTTGTCCATTTTTAAAACCAAGCCGCATCGTCGACGCAACCGTCGCGATGTCTTTTTCCGGCACGTTTGGGCGGTCTAGATCGATACCGGCCAACACCACCGCCAGCGCGGCAGCGCGGTAAATCGCGCCGCTGTCCAAATAATGAAAACCCAGCCGATCAGCGACCGGCTGGGCGACGGCTCCTTTGCCGGACGCCGCAGGTCCATCAATCGCGATAACCGGGGCGGCGCTCACGACGAAACGATCGCGGCGAAACGCTGAAAATAGTCGGGAAAAGTTTTCGCCACACAATTCGGATCGTTGATGCGAATCGGCACACCACCCAAGCTCACTAACGAAAAACACATCGCCATGCGATGATCGTCGTAGGTATCGATTTGCGCATTGCTGATCAGTTTTCCATCGGGCCGCGGCACGACACGCAAATAATCCTGACCTTCTTCAACGACGGCGCCGACCTTGCGCAATTCAGTCGCCATCGCGGTAATTCGATCGGTTTCTTTTACGCGCCAACTGGCGATATTTCGCAACCGACATGGTCCGTCGGTGAACAGCGCCGCGACAGCCAACGTCATCGCCGCATCGGGAATGTGATTCAAATCCAAATCAAAGGCACGTAGCGTACGTTCCTCCGGCGCCCCAACCTCAATCCAATTTTCGCCCATCGCGATCCGTGCACCGAGTTGTTCAAGCGCCTCGACGAATCTCACATCGCCTTGAATGCTGGCGCGACCGACGCCTTCGACCCGGACCGGCCCTCCGGCGATTGCCCCCGCCGCGAGGAAATACGAGGCGGACGACGCATCGCCTTCCACATAAATCGCACCGGGAGTTTGATAGGTTGAATTTTCCGGCAGCGTAAAGCTGCGCCAACTATCGCGCTCGACCTGTACGCCAAAACGCGCCATTAAATTCAAAGTAATTTCCACGTAGGGTTTAGAAATCAATTCGCCGATGACTTCGATGGTCATGCGCTTTTTCATCAATGGCAACGCCATCAATAGGCCGGTCAGAAATTGACTCGATACATCACCACGCACGCGCACGACCGAATTTTCCGTTAGTTGCGCAGGCGAAATTTCAAGCGGCGGATAACCATCGTTTCCCTCGTAACGAATAACGGCGCCGGCTTGACGCAGCGTATCGACCAGATCGCCGATCGGCCGCTCATGCATGCGCGGCACGCCGGATAGGCGATAGTGTCCGCCACACAAAGCTAACGCCGCAGTGAGCGGACGAAACGCGGTACCCGCGTTGCCGAGAAAAAGATCTGCGCGCTTATTCGGAAACGGCCCATTCGCGCCGGTAACGCGATAAATATTGCCATCGTGCCGCCACGACACGCCAAGCAATTTCAATGCATCGAGCATGCGTTCGACGTCGTCGGAAATCAGTAGATCGTGAATCGCGGTTTCGCCATGCCCCAGAGCTGCAAGCAATAATGTCCGGTTTGAAATACTTTTCGAACCGGGAAGCCGCACTGTGCCGTGCGCGTTTCGAACCGGTGCGAGATCGAGAAATTCCATTACTACTCAATTCCCGTCGGCGTCTGGGTGCGCGCTAACCAATCGTCGCGCGTTGCGCGAGCGCGGCTGAATAATGATTCTAATTGCGTCGCATCCGCACGTTCCAAGCAATCCTGCAAGACCTCGAGCTCGCGACGATAATCGGCCAACTCCGTCAGCAACGATGTGCGATTCGCCAAACAAATATCGCGCCACATTTCCGGCGAGCTGGATGCGATGCGCGTGAAATCGCGAAAGCCGCCGGCGGCAAATTTTAACAACGTATCGCGATTGGGTTTATTCGCGATCCAATCCACCAGCGCGAAGGCCAATAGATGCGGAAGATGGCTGATAGCCGCGCACAGAGCATCATGCTCTGCGGGCCGCATCATATGGACTTCTGCAAGACACATGCTCCAAGCGCCGCTCACTGCTTGGGTCGCAGCCGGGTCGGTTTCTGAATCCGGCGTTAGAATGACTTTTCGACGTTCGTATAATTTGGCATCGGCGGCGGCCGCGCCGCTTTTTTCCGTGCCGGCAATCGGATGGCCTGGCACAAACCGCGCAAAGTTTTTTCCCAGCGCGTTTCGCGCATACGCGACAACGTCTTGCTTGGTGCTACCGCCATCGGTGATCACCGCGTGCGGCGAAAGATGCGGAGCGATTTGCACAAGCAGCTTTTCTATTTGGCCAACCGGCGTGGCGAGGAAAACGAAATCGGCGTTCTTAACCGCAGCGATGGGATCGCTGCTCACCTCGTCGATAATGCCCAGACGAAGCGCTTCGTTTAGATTCGGTTGACTGCGCCCAACGCCGACGATATGTTTTACCGCATTGGCTTGGCGCAACGCCATCGCGAAGGAACCGCCGATCAGCCCAACACCGAAAATAACAAGCTTGTTAATGGATTGCATACGTCAGAAAAAGGCGCAGCCCGCCAGCGAATTAGGGGTTCGCCGGCAATTGCTTCAGACCGGCGGCGAGTGCTTCAAGACAGCGACCGTTCTGTTCGGGAAGTCCGACGCTGATGCGTAAATGCCGCGGCATGCCATAACCCGCGACCGGGCGGACAATGACGCCTTGACGCAATAAAAATTGAAACATCGCTGCCGCGTTGCCGACGTCGACACAAATGAAATTTCCAAACGACGGAATAAATTTCAGACCAAGCGTCTCAAACCCTTCGGCCAACTGCGACAATCCCTGCCGATTCAATTCAGCACTTTTCGCTAAAAATTCATTATCCTCAAGCGCTGCAGCCGCCGCCGCCAAAGCAAGGCGATTCACATTAAACGGCTGGCGCACGCGATTGATCAGATCGGCAACATCGGGATGACCCAACGCAAAACCGACACGCAGCCCGGCCAGCCCATAAGCTTTGGACAATGTCCGCGTAATGAGCAGATTCGGAAATTCTTTCAGCCAAACCGTCGTATCAAACTTGTGCGTCGCAGGAAGATACTCAGTGTAGGCTTCGTCCAGCACGATAATCGCTTCCGGCGGTACCGATTTAATGAAATTAAGCAAGACACCCGCCGAAGCGAACGTACCCGTTGGATTGTTCGGATTTGCCACGAATACAACACGCGTATCGTTTCTTACCGCGCGCGCCATTGCCGGCAAATCATGGCCGAAATTCAGCGCCGGAACTTCGATTGCCGTCGCACCGATCGCCTGCACTGTGAGCGGATAAACCGCAAACGCATGTTGCGAAAAAACGGCGGAATCCTGCGCGGTCAAAAACGTGCGTCCGGCCAATTCCAACACGTCGTTCGAGCCATTCCCAAGGACGATTTGCTCGCGCGACACGCCATATTTTTTCATCAACGCGGACTTAAATTCGTAGCCGCTACCATCCGGATAAAGTGCGATACCACTCAATACTTTCTGAATCGCAGCAATCGCGGCAGGGCTTGCGCCAAGTGGATTTTCGTTCGAGGCGAGCTTAACGATGCGAGCCTCATCAAGATTCAGCTCGCGCGCCAACTCCGCGGTTGGCTTGCCTGGCTGATATGCGGCGATGGCTTTGATGTGAGAAGGGGCGAGGTCGCAAGCCGCAATCATGTTCTGCGCCTAGAACGCCGCTACTGGATAGGAACCCAAGACTTTCAAATGCAATGCACGCGCCTCGATATCGCGCAGCGCTTGCGCCACCGGCGGATCGCTGCGATGCCCTTCGATATCGACGAAAAAATAATATTCCCAGTTAGCCATTCGCGACGGGCGCGATTCTAGCTTCGTCATCGACACACCATGGGTCGCCAACGGCTCGAGCAAATCGTGGATCGCACCCGGTCTATTTTTTACCGACATCGCCAGCGACGTTTTGTCTTTACCGGTCGCAACGGTTTCCAAATTTCCAAGCACCAGAAAGCGCGTGGTATTGGATGGCTCGTCTTCGATATTTTGCGCGACGCGCTCAAGGCCATAGCGGCCGGCCGCGGCTTCACCGGCAATGGCTGCGGTATTCGGCTCTAGTTGCGCCAAGCGCGCTGCCTCGGCATTGCTGGAGGCGGGAACGCGATCGACGTGGGGTAAATTCGCCGCGAGCCATTGATGACATTGCGCCAGTGATTGCGGATGCGAATACACGCGCTTAATGCTGAGTAGATCGACGGCTGCAGAGCGCGCTAACAGATGATGATGGATTCGCAACATCACTTCGCCGCAAACGTGCAGCGGTGTCTGTAACATCAAATCCAAGGTTTTGCCGATTGCGCCTTCAGTGGAATTTTCAACCGGCACGACCGCAAATCCAACGGTTCCGGACTCGGCACGGCGCACCACATCGTCGATCGAGGGACACGGCACGACCTCGGCAGCGTGGCCAAAATGTTTAATCGCCGCCGCCTCGGAAAACGTGCCGGTGGGTCCGAGATGAGCGACTTGAACGGGTTTCTCCAGCGCCAAACACGCAGACATTATTTCGCGAAAAATATAAGCCGCAGTGTCGTTGGGAAGCGGCCCCGGATTATGCTGCATCACCCGGCGCAAAACTTCGGCCTCGCGCTCCGGCTTGTAGGCGACGCCGGATTTTAGATGCCCGATTTGCCGCGCGACGTCGGCTCGTTGATTGAGGAGCTTCAGCATTTGAGCATCGAGGTCATCGATGCTCGCGCGCAGTTTGTCGAGCTCCGCCGTCATGAGCTAGGCTGTTTCTAACGGAATGGCACGCACCGACAACATGCCCTTGATGCTGGAAATCTTGTTGATGACGTCACTGGAAATTGCGCTATCGACATCGACCAGAGTGTAGGCGACTTCGCCCTTGGATTTATTCAGCATATTGTGGATATTCAAATTAGATTCGCCCAAACTGCTGGAAATTTGCGCGAGCATGTTCGGCACGTTGGCATGGGCGAGGCCCAAACGAAACGGCGATTCGCGCGACATCTGCGCGTTTGGAAAATTCACCGAATTGCGAATATTGCCGTGCTCCAGAAAATCTTTGATTTGATCGACCACCATCACCGCGCAATTTTCTTCCGCTTCGGCAGTCGATGCGCCCAGATGCGGAAACGCAATCACATTGGGGTTACGGCGCAATTTTGTCGCCGGAAAATCGGATACATAATACTTAATTTTCTTCGACTGAATGCCGGCAAGTACGGCATCGTTATCGATCAATCCGTCGCGCGCAAAATTGAGCAATACGACGTGGTTGCGCATCATACCGATGCGTTCGGCATTGATGATATGCCGGGTTTTATCCACCAGTGGAATATGCAGACTAATGAAATCGGCGGCCTTGATCACTTCTTCAACGCTCTCGGCTTTCTTGATCTGCGATGGCAATCGCCATGCACCGTCCACGGTAATTTCCGGGTCGTAGCCGATAATTTTCATACCGAGTTTGAGCGCGGTCTCGGCGACTAGCGAACCAATCGCGCCCAAGCCAATAATGCCTAGCGTATGGTTCGGCAATTCGTTACCGGCGAAAAGCTTTTTCTTTTCTTCCATCAATGCATGCAGCGTTTTATCGTCGCTTTCCGGCATGTCATCGACGAAGCGTACGGCGGGAATCAGATTTCGGCTGGCAAGCAACAAGGCCGTCAACACCAATTCATTCACCGCATTGGCATTCGCGCCCGGCGCATTAAACACCGGCACGCCGCGCGCCGATAATTTTGCTACCGGAATATTGTCCGTGCCGGCACCGGCACGGCCAATCGCGCGTACGCTTTCGGCGATCGGCAAATCATGCATTTTTTGCGACCGGACTAAAATCGCATCGGGCGTGGCCACATCGTTTGCGACCGCGTAGCGTTTTTCCGGAAGGCGTTTGAGGCCCACGCCGGAAATATTATTAAGCGTTTGAATACTGAATCGCGACATGTACTTCCAAAGTGATGTGAATTAAGGAAACGCTCACTATGATACCGGCAACGGCGTTAAAAATCAGCCGTGTTTAGTCGCGAAATCGCGCATATAGTCGACCAGTGTTTTGACGCCGGCTACAGGCATCGCGTTGTAAATTGATGCGCGCATGCCGCCGACCGAGCGATGGCCTTTCAACTGAATCAAACCGATCTGTTTCGCGCCCTTCAAGAACGCGTCGTCCAATTTCTCATCGCGCAACGTAAAAGGAATATTCATGCGCGAGCGATCTGATTTCGCAACGGGAGAACGATAAAAATCGCCGCCATCGATTAAATCGTAAATCAAATTGGCCTTGGCGATGTTTTGCTTTTCCATCGCCGCCAACCCGCCGCCACGCTTGAGCCATTGGAAGGTCAAGCCGGCGATATAGAC
>JANOGO010000204.1:0-10151 GCA_031406045.1 Pseudomonadota bacterium | reverse complement strand
CCGGATCAAATCGGATAGCATCAGCCAATTTTTTCGCCGTGTCGCCGCGCTGACGAAGCGCTCGTCGCTACTTAATTCGGGTTGTTCGAGGAACTCGACGACGCGCAGCCACAGATGGGGCGCGCCCACCGCTTGCAGCGCAACATAGCCGTCGCCGACGCGATGCACGATCATGCCGTAACGCGGGCCTTGCTCGATCGGGCCGTCGTTGAGGATGCTGCCGAAGGTCACGTCTTCTGCGGCGATTAAACATTCCAACATCGAGACGTCTATATAAGCGCCGCGACCGCTGCGCAGTTTGCGAATGAGCGCCGCATTGATCGCGCCGAAGGCGTGGGTACCGGCGAGGCCGTCGGCGGCTTGCAAATACGCAACGCGCGGCACCGGATCGACGCCGCGATCGAGTTCCATCAAGCCGGAAATGGCGTTGATCAAATGCGCGTAGGCTTGCAGCGAACTGAGCGGCCCAGTTTGACCGAAGCCAGAGATCGAGCAGTAGACGATATCCGGCTTGATCGCCGAGAGTTTTGCATAATCGAAACCCAAGCGTTGCATCACGCCGGGCGCAAAATTTTCTACGACGACATCGGATTTTTTTAGCAGATCAAACACGATTTCTTTCGCGCTCGCGTGAGCAAGATCGATCGCGATGCTCAACTTGCCGGCGTTCACACGAACAAAATAGGTGCTTTGATCGATGCGTGCGGGATCGAGTTGGTGCGGCGCGAAACGAATCTCGTCACCTTCACCGGGCCGTTCGATTTTAATTACTTGTGCGCCAAGATCGGCAAGCATTCGCGTGCAGTAAGGGCCGGCCAGTACGCGGGTGAAATCGAGGACGGTGAAGCCCGTCAGAGGAAGGTCGTTAGTTACGGGCACGATGATTGTTTTCTAAATCAAGTTTATAGTGATTAAGCCAGGCGCCGCGCCCAGCTTACCTTCTGGCATGGCATGCCTGGAAGTGCCTATGCTTATTGGCTCGCAGGCCGATTGTTATTTACAGTGATGTGCGATTACGTGGCAATAATACTCCAGAATCATCCGAGATGATTCTGGAACAATACGATCGCGGTAAAGAAACGCGCACGATTGCGCGCGTTTAGATCAAAGTCAGGGCGGTTGGATTGTTTGCGCTAAGCTATGCGACTTAGCGATCGAGCTTCTCGTTCAACGTCCAGTTCCATTCGATGATGCGCAGTGTGTAGTCACCCGAGGCGAGCAGCGTTTTCGCTTTTTCATCGACATAGGGCATCACGAATAGCTCAGGCTTCGCCGCCGGACGGTCCGGATCTTGCGTAAATTTCTTGCCGTACCATTCGAATATTTTAGAAATCCAAACTTCTTTTTTGTCGTAATCGATTTTAAATTGGCGCGGGTCGTTGACGAATTGTTTGCTGACGGTTTCCAAATCCGCATGCAGTGATTTTCCTTTCCACGCGACGCCGCGCAGTGGCATGCAACCGCGATCGGAACAAACTACCGCAAAGTGCGCGCGCATGTCCTTGTGGCCGGCAATCAGTTTGTCGTACTCGATTTCATTGATGGTGAGGTCTTCGCCGGCTACTTTAAATTTGAGTTTGTCGAAATAGCCGGGAATATCGATCGGGCTGTGCACAGGATAGTTGTCGACGATCGCTTTGATGTTCGCCGAATTGTAGGCGTTGATGTAAAACGCAATACGATCGTCGCGCGACATCTGCGCAGCATTGGCCTTGGCTTGCCAATCGAGAAACGCGTCGAGCCGTTGGCGGTCTTCTTTGTTTTTGACCAGAGCGGCGTAATCCATAAAATCGCCCTTCACATATTTCTGCAAAATGTAATCGTAGTCTTCCGGGCCACCGGCGAACGCTAAGGTGGTGCACACGACAAGCCAGATGGCCGACACGAACTTCATCAGTGACGTTTTCATTTACTTCTCCAAGATTTATGAATGAGGTGAACAGCCGGGGTGTGAGAAAAGCAAAATCGATACCGGGCTTATCTCGCAATTACGGTGAGGAGTATATGAACCTAAGAAAATTCAAACCATGCCGCAATCGCGCGAACGATTGAATAGCGGCGAAACTATTCGACCGGCAACCCGCGTGCGCGCCATTCCGGCAAACCGTCGCGCAACCGCCGCGCCTTGCGGCCGGCTTTACGCAATAACAACAGCGCGTCCAGCGACATCAAGCAGTAAGGGCCGCGGCAATACGCGACGATTTCCCGTCGCACCGGAAGTTCGTGCAGCCGGGTGTGAAGTTCCGGTAGCGGAATATTGATAGCGCCGGGCAAATGACCCGCCGCGTACTCTTCGTTTGGCCGCACATCAAGAATGGTAATGATTCCACGTTTTGCGCGATCGAACACCTCTTCGGCGCTCAATGGATCGAGGCTATCTTTGGCGACGAGGAACATTGATATCAGACGATCAATATCGGCGGAATAAGTTTCTCCCACGGCCCACAGCGCGGCTAGCAGGCGCAGCACTTCGTCGCCGGCTATTCGATAGTAGACGAACTGCCCTTCCTTGCGTCCTACGATCAGGCCCGCCTGCCGCAACTGCTGTAAATGGCGCGACGTATTCGCCACCGTGAGTTCGGCCATGCTGGCCAACGTGTCGACGCTGCGTTCGCTTTGCGCCAGCAATTCCAACAATGCCAACCTCGGGCCGCTGGACAATGCTTGGCCGATACGAGCAAACTGCTCGAATATGGCAATTTTCGGAGGGATTCCAGTCATTTTTTCATATGCTCGCGCGATATCTTTCGTACCCATTGGTTGATCTGCAGGAGCATAACCTTACGCAGAACAACGAAGATATGCAACTCTCTGTTACATGAAATTTCGCGTATGCAGATGCGCCAGGCGTGTGGATTCGCCATCGCGAAAACCGAGCCGATTCAAACGCAACTCGCGCCCTTGCGCCATCTCTTCTTTTAGCGTTTGTACTTTGTCGAATCCGGCCGCGATCGCGCTGGGCGAGAATTCGCCCGCGGCGAGCAACACCAGCGCATCGAATACTTCTTCATTCAGTCCGGCAGTTTGCGCCAGCGCCGTATAGCGGTGTTCGACGGCAGCGGCCAAGCGCGGCCTAAGCTCGGCATCATGCGCCAATTGATACTGCAGGTGCGCCATGCCAAACGCGACGTGGCGCGCTTCGTCGCGCGCAGTGAGTTTGGCAATCTGACGAGTGACCGGATCAGGTGCATGGGCTTGTAGAAAATGCAGCAACGCGACGAAGGTGCCTTCGCCGAGCACCGAAAGTAAGAACGAGGCGACGGCAAATTCGCTTTCGTCAAACAAGGTTTTTAACGAAGCTTGGCCACCCAAGGTGGAAAGCCCCATGCGCTCGCGCTTAAGCAGTGCGCGACGCGTGAACACTTCGACATGGCGCGCCTCGTCGGCGATTTGAATGGCGAGCAATTGCACCACTTCCCGAAAATGCGGATGAACTTGTCCCAAGAAGCGAGCCGGCACCAGCAACGCCGCGTTTTCGTTTTCGATCAGATAAGTCATCACCTGAACCACGGCATCTTCCACTTCGTCGGCGAGTTCGAACGGCGCCGACCAGTCGATCGCGTCGTCCGGATTCCACTGCGCGTTCAGCGCTTGTTGGTACAGATGCGCGGCTTCTTCCGCCCAAATGGCATCCTTGTCCGCCAGCGTAAACAGAAATGCGGGCGCACCGGCTTCCACCGTGGCGCCGCGCGCCGCGAGACCCCAAGACGCTTTGGGGAAATCGACCACGGCACCGGCGCGTTTTTGATCGGCTTCGCCGGCGCGCTCGGCGCCGCGCCAGCGGCCTTGTTCCACCGGGCTGCGGGTGATCCACCAAGTGGCATCCCCATTCGCCGCAACCAATTCGTGGCCTTGCGCGCGGCACCAGGCCGGCAAATGCACGGCCAACTCGGCATTCGATCCGCGCACGCCGATTGTTGCGCCGACCGCCACACCGCGCAGCGCGCGCTTGATCAACAGATGCGCGCCGCGGTCCAGGCCAAGATCGCTAATATCGATAATCGGCGACAAGGATGTTTCCTTTGGCATCGTAAAACTGCGTGGTTTCCACGGCGTTTTCGAGCATACGATAACCACTGGTGCGCGCCGGCTTCCACGCCTTGAGACCTTCTAGGTCGAGCAGCGGACGCACGTCGGGATTATCGTAGGACATTGCAAGCAACAGCGTTTTGAATTTTTCGATCAGCGCTTTCGGCGCGGTTGAAGCGACGGTGAAATTGCAATGGTCAAATTTGGGAGTCTGCGCGATGATGCGCGTCTTGCCTTGCGGCAGTGTGCCTTCGCCGACGAACAGCAAATGGTTGCCGTCGATCATGCACGCTGCGTCGACTTCGCCGGCCATCAGCGCTTGCGCGGCATCGCGCTCGCCGCCGATATGGTCGCCGTGTTTGCCGCCCAGTACGTCGAAGCGCCGAACCTTGAAATCAGTGCCGGGCGCGACGCCCTGACTGCGCAGATAGTCGAGGGGAATTAACGTCGCTTGCGGCGAATCGACCGCGCCGACACCGACGGTCTTGCCTTTTAAGTCGGCGATGGCGTTGATCGACGAATCGCTGCGCACCACGACGACCGACGTCAAATCACAATCGGAATCGCGCATCACCAGCGCCTCGACCGGCGCATTGCGCGCGCGCGCCATGCGCTCCGCGCGCACCCAGGCAAGGGGAGAGTTCCACGCGACGTCAATGGTGCCGTCGAACATCGCTTCAACTTGGCGTTCGTAATTGGAATACAGCACATAGTCGAATTCCAAACCATGCTGAACGAAATATTCCTTGAACCCATCCCAAATTGTTACAACCTTCGCCGCGTAGGCCACGGCGCCCATCACCAACGTTTGCTTCGGCATGTTCGTCTCGATCAAAATAGCGGCATGCCGCAAACTGCCTTGCCGATAAAATCGTATAACACGTCCGAAGTCGGCGCCATTACCGACGCCGCGCGCGCATCGCGGAAATTGCGTTCGACGCCGACATCTTTGCGGAACGCCGCGCCACCGCAGACGCGCATGGCAAGATCGGTCACCTCCAGCGCGGCTTCACCGGCGGCCGCTTTGATTTCCAGCACGCGCAGCATGCCGTCTTCGCGACTGGTTTCCAGCGCGGTGATGGTATCGCCGAGCAGGGCTCGTACGCTGTCGGTGCGGATGCGCGCGCGGGCGATGTACGCGCGAATGGTCGGCAAATCCGCTAACGCTTGGCCGAGGTGCGCGAACTTGGTGCCGCCGACGTGGGCAGCCGATTTTTTGACGGCAGCTTCCATGGTGCCGAGTGAACAGCTTGCATTTAGTACTTGGAACAGCGGCAGCACAGTGCTCATCATCACATCAAATCCACCGCCGTCGGGTCCGAGTCGATCGCTTTCGCTTACCTTCACCTGCGTGCCGGTGACCGGCGAAGAAGCATTACCGCGCAAACCGAGGCCATCGAACGGCGCGACCGTTGCGACGCCATTAGCTCGGCTCGGTACCAGCCAAATGGTGCTGGCTCCCTCGCCGGTCACCGGCTTGCTGGACCACACATAGGAATCGGCATGACCGGCGGACGTAACCCAGCTTTTTTTGTTGTCGAGCAGGAAATGCCCATTGGACTGCGCTGCCGTGCCCACCGGCGCCCAGAAGTGGCTGCGCGAGCCTGCTTCGGAAAACGCTAGAGTGGAAAGATGTTTGCCGGCGGCGATCTCACGTCGGACCGCCTCGGTTCCGTGTTTTTCGATGACAGCGGTCGCGGCGTAATGCATGCAAACGACCATCGCGGTCGAGCCGCACGCTTCGGCGATTTTTTCGACCACGTAACTTGCGGCGCGCGTGCTTTCGCCCATGCCGCCAACCGCCTTCGCGCTGATTAACGCGAGCAGTCCGGCCCGGCTCATCGCATCGATTGCTGCGCGAGGAAAGCGCGCTGCTTGGTCTACCTCGGCTGCGGAAGGTGCGATGACTTCGTTGATTATTTTTTGCAAAGATTGTTGGTATTCTGCGGCGCCGATCATCTAATTGCTCCGAAAGAAGTTAATTGGCTATCGTAACAGGCAATAAATACTCAATCATCTTCTTAATCAATTGAGTATTGTTCACCGACGGGTCGGTGTATCACTTGGATTTGCCATCATGCGCAATGTTCAAGTAGTTTCTCATGTGGTTGGCTTCGGCTAACGGCTTGCGGTATGGTACGTTTGTACTGAACAATAGCTTGCGCTTTCGGGAGGACTACGATGGTTCGAAATACTGGTATCGCTTCTGCATTTCTTTTGTTGCTCTTGACGGCCTGTGGCGGAGGTGGTGGTCAGCCGCCACCGGTGGGTACTGGCCAGGTTCAAGGTGTGTTGCAGGTCGCATCGACCAACAAGGCGGAGTTGGAGCCCAACAGTAGCGTAGGGGCTGCGCAGGCGCTGGCGGCGAGCGATTCGATCCTCGGTACCGCCGCACTGAGCGATGCGCAGTCGCTTCTGGTGCCCACCGATCAGCCGGTACATGATTTCTATCGCCTTACCGTCGGCGCCGAGAACGTTCGCGTGGTGCTGACCATGGCAAAAGATGACACCAATACAAACGATCTCGATTTATTCCTGCTCGATGACAGCGGCAACACATTGCTGACGTCCTCGGAGGGTGTTGATCAGCTTACCGAGACGGTCACAACACCCGGGCCTGGAACCTACATCGTTGGCGTGCGTGCGTTTGCGGGAACATCTGAGTATCTGTTGTCTGCGGGTACGACGTCGACATCCTCCAGTTTCGATCGTGAAACCACGCCGGCCGGCGCCGAATTCGTGGCGGGCGAGTTGCTGGTGAAGTACAAGCAATCAGCGTCTATGCAATCGCTGGCCGCTAAACACAACATGGTGCCGCAAAGCCATGTGTGGAATGATGCACATTTAATGAAACTGACCCAGCCGATACGTGCGTTGGGGACGCCCGCTAACGGCGCGAAAAAAATGAACGGTCCTGCGCATGAGAAAAACGAAGTGCTCGGCCGAACCTTGGAAGCGCTGCGGAAATTGCGGAAAGATCCAACCGTCTCTTACGCCGAGCCCAACTACATCCGCCGGGCCTTGGTGATTCCGAACGATAAGTTTTACCCATTGCAATGGCACTACCCGGCCATCAATCTGCCGCAAGCCTGGGATGTGGCGACGACGCGCGGCCAGGGCACCATCGTTGCCGTAATCGATACCGGTATTTTGAAGAACCATCCTGATTTTGCCGGGCAGTCGGTCGGCGGATACGATTTTATTTCCGATGCGGATCGTGCCGGTGACGGTGATGGTCGGGATGCGAATCCCGAGGATGAGGGCGACGGTAATAGGCCTGGCGAAAGCTCCTACCACGGCACCCATGTCGCCGGCACAGTCGCTGCGGCGAGCAATAACACCATCGGTGTCGCAGGGGTGGCGTGGAACACCAAGATCATGACGTTGCGCGTGCTGGGTAAGGGAGGTGGCACCGATGTCGACATTATGGAATCGATTAAATTTGCCGCGCGGCTGACGAATGCGTCCGGTACAGTGCCACCGGTTAAGGCCGATGTCATCAACATGAGCTTAGGCGGTGCCGGAGACTCGCAAACTACCCAGGACGTCATCACCTCAGCCAGGACAGCGGGTGTAATAATTGTTGCCGCCGCGGGTAACGACAACTCCAGTCAGTTGTTTTTTCCGGCTTCTTACGCCGGCGTTATTTCGGTTTCCGCCGTGGCTTACGATTTGAAGCGGGCGCCCTATTCGAATTTCGGTACCGCAATCGACATCGCGGCGCCCGGTGGTGATACCAGCGCCGACTTGAATGGCGACAAATATTCGGACGGTGTGCTGAGTTTACTGAAAGACGATTCGTCTACGCCCGCCGTATTCAACTTTGTGTTCTATCAAGGCACCTCAATGGCTTGTCCGCACATGGCCGGCGTACTTGCCTTGATGCGCGGGGTGAATTCTACGATCACACCGGCTCAGGTCGATAGCCTTATTTCATCCGGCAAGATCACGACGGACCTTGGCGCGCCGGGACGCGACAATACTTTCGGCCATGGCTTGGTAGATGCGAACAAAGCGGTGATTGAGGCGGGCAAATTGCCTGGCGGTGGTGGCCCAGCGCCGACCGAACCAGTATTGTCGTTATCGGCCTCCAGTTTGGACTTCGATAGCTTCCTGGATCGGCTTACCGTCAACGCCTCGAATGCCGGAGGAGGCACGCTGAATATTTCCTCCGTTACGGCGGATCAGCCGTGGATAACCGTCGCAGCACCGAGTACGGGTGTAACGCCGCTACAGTTGAACATCACAGTCAACCGCGCCGGACTCGCGGATGGCGTATACAGTGGGAATATCGCCGTCGCCAGCGACGCCACACAAGGAGTGTCAGTCCAAACGATAACGGTGTCGATGCGCGTATCATCCGCGACTGGTGCCGGAGACGTGGGGACGGTATTTGTGCTGCTGATTAATCCGGCGACCGGAAACGCGCTGGATCAGCAGGCTTCGACCACCCGGGCGGAGGGTTATCGGTTCAGCGTCACGGGTATTCCGGTCGGCACCTACGACATCTTTGCCGGCACGGACCGCGATAACGATGACTTCATCTGTGATATCGAGGATGCCTGCGGAACCTTCGGCCGTTCGATCACGATAACGGCATCGGGCCTACTCACCGGCATCGACTTTCCGGTCAATAATTCGCAAAATCAACCACAGGTCTTGGTAAAAAACCGCGGTGGGGCGAAGCCGTTAGTGAAGCAAGTGCGCTGAATCGCAGAATAGGGAGATCGAGCCATGAAACGACATCGAGCCATCCATTTGATGTGGCTAACCCTGGGTGCCTGCGCGACGCTACCGCAAAGCTTTGAGGTGATTCAAAGCGGCCCGCAGACCGGCATTCAGGCGAATGCCGCTCAGGCCAGTCTGGTCACGGATCAAGGCGAGTTGGACGATTTATTCAAGCAACTTATCGCTAATAAAATTCCCGCGCCGGATGCGCCGCCGGTGGACTTCACAAAGAATCTCGTCGTCTATGTGGCGCGAGATCCTAAGCCAAGCGCAGGTTATAGCTTAAAGGTACGCTCGGTAAAGTGCGCTCAAGGCGTGATGACGGTGGACTTGCAAGAAGTGAATCCGCAAGGCAATGCAAACCAAGCGCAAGTCATTACACAGCCGTATTTGATTATGACCACGCCGCGCTGCGCGAAGCTCACCGAGGTCAATGTAACGGGCGCCGATTTTGCCGCGCCGCGCCCGATGAAAGTCGCGCCGAAGTAATTCCGTACTAAAAAGTCATTGCTCTGCGATCCAGTATTGATGCGGATGATGGCGATGCCAGCGCCGGGAGGTGCACTCATGGTGGCTCGTGGCAGAGGCCAATTTCAAGACTTATAAAAACAACAAGCCGGGCTTGTGACCCGGCTTGTTGAGTTAACTCGTAACGATGTTATCGTTACGCGACGGTTTCTTTCTTCGGCACATAGCCGTAGTAGGTGTTGCTACGATTCACATCGCCGCCATTGGCAAGGTACTCATTCTTGATTTTGGCGAGCATATCGTTGTCCCACTGCTGCGTACCTTCTTGCGCCATCTTGACTGCGTCGAGCTTGTACAGGCGGGCCGAATTCAGACCGAAGATCTTGTTCTTGACCTCGCCGTTGCCGGCACCAAGTTGGGTCTTCCAACCTTGCTTCTTCATCATGTCTTCCGGGATTTCGATCCGGCGCAGGGCTTCGATTTGCCATTGCGGCGAACCGTACCATACGGAGTCAGTACCCCACACGACATTGTCTGCACCCATCAGGTTGACCAACTGGCCCAAATACGCGGCGCAGAAACGTGGGTGGGTTACGGCAACGCCGGCGAACACAGAACCGAGTTCCGCATAGACGTTCTTGTGTTTTTGGCCAATCTTGGCGAGGTCGGTGGACCAGGGGATGTAACCGGTCTTCTCGAAATCGGCCAATTCTTTTTCCGGCGTATCGGCAAGCCATGGACGGATTGCCGAGTGATAAATCACGAAATTCATCTTCGGAAAATCGGCTGCAGCTTTTTCGATATCCCAGCAAGTGGCATGTTCCCAGGTACCGGCAAACGCTTTTTCGTAGTCACGCGGCATCAAGCCTTTGTGAATACAAATCGTGTCGATACCGGCCTTGAGGGCTTTCTCGTAGAAGGGGTAC
>JANOGO010000169.1:0-2199 GCA_031406045.1 Pseudomonadota bacterium | reverse complement strand
GTTACTGAGCGACCAAGCGTTTGCGAGATTCTTGACGTTTGCCGATTGGCTTTTTGCAAAAACCGGCAAAACTCACGAGATCGCATTGGAACGTTTATACGATTTGCTGTTCGAATGTTTGACGCAGAAATTAGCTGAGCCAGGCGATCGCGTTACTGCGAGGCTATATGAGGACTATCAGGCCAGTGGCGCCCGCGGAAAATTGAGTTTCATTCCGGAGCGCAAGCGAAAAAATTCACAACGGCCGCGAGAGCCGGCTGTGCAGTTAAGCTAAAATGAAATCAACAAGGTGCAATGGAGGAACGTTCATGAAACACCGCTTCATGTTATTTTTCAGCTACGTTTTCGTTTGGGCGCTATTTTCCGGGAATGCATTCGCGGCGCTAGAACTCACACGAGAAGACGCGCTGAAGGCACTGGAAAACTCTACGCTTGAAACCCGTGTCGCTGCGGCCGATCGCCTTGGCGATGTCGGCGCGATGGAGGACGTCGTTGCGCTGCTCAATAGTTTGCGCGATGAACAAGAAGCGGTGCGCAACATGGCCGAGCAATCGATCTGGAAAATCTGGGCGCGCTCCGGCGATCCCAATGTCGATCGGATTTACGCGCGCGGTATTCGCGAAATGAACGAAGGCAGTTTCGCCCGAGCCCTTTCAACCTTTAGCGAAATTATCAAACTCAAACCGGATTTTGCCGAAGGCTGGAATAAGCGCGCAACGCTTTACTTTATGACCGAGCAATACGATAAATCGCTGGAGGATTGCGACGAAGTGATGAAGCGCAATCCCTATCATTTCGGCGCATTGTCGGGCTATGGCCACATCCATGTTGAATTTCGTTTGTTCGAACAAGCGATTGAATATTTTCAGCGGGCGTTAAAAATTAATCCCAACATGGTCAGCGTTGCGCGATTAATCGAACGCCTCGAGCAGCAGATCAAAGATCAGCGCAGTAAATCGGTGTAACCCAATATGAAAAATCTTGCCCTTTGCGTTGCGGTGCTTGGTCTTGTAAGCGCGAATGTTCATGCGGGTTGCCCGAAGTACGATGAGATCAATGCCATCGTCGACGCCTACGCGGCTAAGCAAGCGATTAAGCCGATCGAAAATTTAGGAAACGTTATCGAAGCCTATTGCGCACAGGGAAAACTCGCCGCGCAAATCGGCCGAACCAAGGGAACACAAGCGGGATTTAAAGCGGGCTACACCAGCCTGAACACGCGCACCGGCACCGATGTCGATCGGCCGCTGCGCGGATTCCTATTCCAGAATATGTTTCTTAGCGATGGAGCGGTCGTCCCGGCAAATTTTGGCGCGCGGCCGCGGTTTGCGGCGGACTTAATCGCCGTGGCGAAAGACGATGGTCTGCACAGCGCAACAACAACACTCGAGGCGCTCGAACACATCTCACATTTTTTGCCGTTCATCGATCTCTCTGACCTGATGTTAGAAGAAGGCACGCCCACGAATATGCTCAACCTTATCGCCACCAATATCGGCTCGCGCTGGGGCGTGTTGGGAAAGCCCATCGCTGTTGAAGCGACACCGGAATTTTTGGCGTTGCTGGAATCGATGACGGTGGTGATGGAAGACGATAAAGGCGAAACCATCGGCCGTGGCAAAGGCAGCGATGTGCTTGGCCACCCGATCAACTCGGTGATGTGGATCGTGCGCGATCTTGAGCATGCGGCGCAGCGCGTGCAGCAAGGCGATAAGCTCGGGGTGGGTGCGTTCTTTCCGGCAAGGACGCCGCAAGCAGGGCGCAGCATCAAGGTCACGTATCGGGGATTGCCCGGCGATCCGAGCGTTAGCGTTCGGTTTGAGTAGGGTCTGTCATTCCCGCGAAGGCGGGAATCCATACTGCGTTAGTTGATGGCACTGCCAAATGGATTCCCGCGTTCGCGGAAATGACGGGGTGGCCTGAGGCTACAAAATGAAATGTGATCGCCTAGTGGCAAGCCAGAAGCCGCACCCAGCTTAGTTGACAGCCATGCATGCTCGTAGAAGCGCTCTGGAATTGGCGCTTAGAGCACGTCATGAGAAATTCAAAGAAGTTAAATTGTCATTGCGAGCTGCCTGTATCGGCGCGGCCGATACTGCTCACGGACCATGAACGGGATATTGTTGGAGAACAGTCGCTTGAAGGTCTGCGGCCTAGTACGACCAAGTGCGATAGCAACCGCCCAATCTTGTCCTCGCG
>JANOGO010000160.1:0-3975 GCA_031406045.1 Pseudomonadota bacterium | reverse complement strand
AGAGTTGCGCTGGATATAGGGCAGGAATCGGCCAGTTCCAGTCGCTCGAGAT
The DNA here is from genome assembly GCA_031406045.1 of Pseudomonadota bacterium. Lineage (GTDB taxonomy): Bacteria > Pseudomonadota > Gammaproteobacteria > Burkholderiales > JALYOK01 > JALYOK01. The sequence continues at coordinate 3,923 of JANOGO010000160.1, read as the reverse complement.
GTGCGCTTCAAGCTGCCGCTCGATGTCGAGCAGACGCTGGCGTTTCAAGGGCATCGGCCGATTTGTGACTTCGGACTAGTCTATTTGCGCGCCGATGGTCTTGATCAGATCGCGGTTCACGGCGGCGTCGTGAACCAGAGCGGCCTTGAAGTCTGCTCGTCCGTTCAATGCTTGGACGATGCCTTGCTTATAGAGTTTTGAGCGCACTTCACTGGTTTCCGATTGCGAGCAACTGTCGCTCCAGGTTCACCAGATCCGCTTCCGGCATGCCTTTCCGCCCGAGAACCCCCATCCAGGCGCTGTACTCGTAGTTGGAAAACCCCGACTCCTTGACGGTCGGAACCCTTGGAAGGTCCGGCCAGCGTTCCTTCGTTGTGACAGCTAGGCCGATTAGTTGGCCAGACAGGACGAAGGGCTGGGCTGCAACGACCGCTGCAGCGCCGTGGGCCAAAATTTCTGATTCTGTTCGTGATTATGACGACGATTAACACCGTCCTTTGGAAGTATGCTGCAGTAGGGCTCTAAAATTAATGCTAAATTTTCCATTTCTAAAATCTTACGCTTTTTAACCGAGCTTTTCGAGGCGAATAAGTTTGAGCGGTTCGGCTAAAACTTCGGGCGCGATTTCAATTACGCGCTTCATGTGCGGCATTTTAAAATGTGCATCCAAATCCTCCTGTGAGCGCCAATTATCATAAAAGTAAAAAACGCCCGGCTCTTCCAAATCGCGGTGCATAGTGTAGTCAATGCAGCCGCTTTCCGCTCTGGTCGGCTCAATCAAACTTTTTAACACTTCTTCAAGCCGCGCTTCGGCGCCCGGCTTGGCTTTTAAGCGGGCAATAGTCGTGATTTGTTTGCTCATTCGATTCGCTCCTTTAGTTTGTGGGAAAGAGGCTAGCGGAAGTTACCAGAAGCCAAAATACTATACATGGATTATGGAAGGCCGGGTAGTCCGGTTAAGGTCCTAAAACCCTGGGGCATACTTTGAATGTTCGATCTTACAACGCGTTCATGACCGACGCCTCCAGCTCGCTACGCTGCCATGCGGCGCCGCACAACGCGAACGTTGAACGTCCGGTTTTGGAACTGCCCACCGACTGCTATGGGTCGACGGCCGGAATTCGCACGATTTTGTTGAACGGCAAATCTTTATTTCATTGCCAACAAAATTTTTGAGCGGCGGAATTTCAACTTAAGCGGTACGCTTACAATTTAGCGCCGTGCTCACGTGGACGGCCAATAACGGCCTGATGACGAGCTGAACTCGATGGAAGAAAGCTGCCACCTAAATTAAGGATGACGATAAGGCCGGGCACACCGGCCTGTGCATTCGCCACGTTAACGCAGCCTATTGCTTACAACTGATCGAGCTCGCAAGTGCTGCTGGTAAAGTGCCCAGAAGGGCGAGTAGAATTGTGACCTTACTGTAAAGACTCAATCCATGGTCGATAAATCCGTTCTTACCTCCTCCCCTATGCTGATCGACAATAAGGCCGGGGCCTACAAAATCCTGCCAGGGGGCGCCGCATTCTGCTCTGGCGTCCGTCCATACGAAGGTTACGAGATCGTACGCGTGCTTTTGCGTCCATGGATTCCGCTGGAACAAGGCTACGGCTTTATTGAGAATTACTTGAAAAGCGTTGGCCGCCCGGTTCAATCATTTTGCGGAATTGAGCTTCGCGTGCCTGCTCCGTTGGCCATGAATGACTGGTCTTCATTCAATGTCCCGTATCTCGCGCAATTGCGCAAATGGGGACTGATTTTTAGTGACCAAAGCGCAGTGTGCCGTTCTAATATTGCGCTGGCCTTGAACGCGCCAACGACTACGTCACTTTGTGCGTTTTCATATACTTCACCGACATCGGCCAAGAACAAAACATTTTTTCTCTCCGGGCAAGCGGACATCGACGCCAACGGAAAGGCGATCGCGGACGGTGACACCGGGCCAGCTGCAATGCAAAAGCGTGCTCGCTTCACGATTGTGACGGTAAGTGCAACCCTCGCCAAGTTGGGCGTGTCGTGGCATGACACCACTCAGGTTGCTTTCTTCCACGCCAATGACATTCCTGATCTGTGGGAGCCAACGCTATTGGGCTCGTTAGGCGAGGCCCTGAGCCGAGGTGTGCTCGTCTATCGCGCCCGGCCACCCATCGCTGGTCTCGAGGTAGAGCTTGAGGCACGAGCAGTGCGACAGGAATTCGTAGTTTCTACTTCGTAGGTGGCGTGGGCCGTTACTCTCCGCAACGCCAGCGTCCCCGCAGCAACTACTGACTCCCGTCAGTAGTTGGAATCTGGCCCGCTGCAAACGTCAATTGTGACCTCTTGATTGCCGACATCCGCGAAGGTCGCCTCAGGGTCGATTTCTACTATCGACTGCAGGCCATCCGCTTTTTCACAATTTGATCGATTGAAAATAGGCCTTTAGAAAAACGCAATGAGTTCGTAACGAAACTATTTCGCCGCGTCTTCCAGTAATTCAATCGTCCACGCCACGCCGAATCCCGTGACATCGCTTACAACCGCACCAAGGCCACCGCTATGGCTGCTCGCGGAAAGATCCATATGAATCCACGGCGTATCGTCGAGAAATTTCGATAGAAAACGCGCGGCGAGAATGTGATCGGCATTGCCGTCATCGCTGCATTGCTTGATGTCGGCGATTTTGCTATCCAGCGCGACGTCGTAGTCTGCGTCGAGCGGGAACGCCGTGACGCGTTCGCCGCTGCGCTCACCGGCGCCGATTGCACACGTTTGCCATTCGGGGCGGTTGGCGAATATACCGCTGCGGCGGGAACCGAGCGCGACATGCATGCTGCCGGTCAGCGTTGCGTAATCGATAATGAGATCCGGTTTCGAGCGCGAGGCGAGCGTCAACGTATCGGCCAACACCATGCGCCCTTCGGCGTCGGTGTGAACGATCTCGATTGTCGTGCCGTTCAGCGCCGTTACGATATCATTTTGTTTGTAGGCTTTCGGCCCGATATGGTTTTGTGCAATGGCAAGCCAGCAGTCAATATTGACGCGCATCTTCAAGGTGGATGCCGCGAGAAGCGCGCCCAGAGCCACTGCCGAGCCATTCATATCTTCGTGCATGCCGTACATATACTTCGCCGGTTTCAGATTATGGCCACCGGTATCGAAGCAAATGCCTTTACCGACCAGCGCGATAGTTTTCTTGGCGCCTTTCGCGCGATAACGCAAATGCACGATTGCCGCGTCATCTTCCGCGCTGCCTTGCGCAACGGCAACGAACGCGCCCGCTCCGAGTTTGCGAAGTTTTTTCATATCGTAAACGTCGTGCGCCCAGCCGTGTTCCTTCGCCAAAGCGCGAATGCGTTTTCGATATTGCGCCGGGGGCAGTTCATTGGGCGGCAACATGGTTAGCGCTCGCGTCAACGTGTTGCCCGAGGCGATCGCTTGCTCGCGTTTGCCCGAGCCGGCGAGCGTGGTGCCAAATAACCCGATGTCGGAGAGCGCTTTGCGCTTGTCTTCTTTTTTTCGCACGGGTAAAACAGCACCGTTAATCAGTGTCGCGTAAAGCGCAAGTTGTGCCGCATTGTGACGAAACGCTGCCGGGCCGTGCACACTGATCGCGATACGTTCGAGATTTTCGTGCAGCAAGAGTGCAAGACTTTTACGAATACTACTTTGCTGCTCGAATACGGTTTTGCTCTGATCAATTGCAACCCACGCGGCGCAAGCATCGTTGCCGATCTCGCCGAAAATTGGCGTGGTCTGCAAATCCGCTGGTTTATTGCCGCGCCGCTTCAGTATGGTGTTGAGGGTTGCTAAACCGGGAATCGATTTGTCGTTCAAAGCCGTGTCGCTCGACGGCACGATGCAAAGAACGTGCTCAAATCGCTTCGTATCGCCGAAGGTAAAAGTAGCCGAATGCTGTGAAAACTTAGCAGCCATATTCATCT
>JANOGO010000343.1:0-5852 GCA_031406045.1 Pseudomonadota bacterium | reverse complement strand
CAGGGCGATTACCGGCACATCGCATTGGATTTGCTCGACCCCATCGCCAGCGCCGAAAAACTGCAGACGCTAGCCGACATCACCCACCTCTTCGCGTGCGCCTATGTCGAGCGCCCGAGTTGGAGTGAGCTGGTCGCGCCGAATCTGGCGTTGTTAGTCAATGCCGTGGAGTCCGTCGAACGCGGCGCGAAAAATTTGCAGCATGTGCATATCGTCCAGGGCACGAAGTGGTATGGCTGCCATCTCGGCCCGTTCAAAACGCCGGCGAAGGAATCCGATCCGCGCCACATGCCGCCGAATTTTTATTACGACCAGCACGACTGGATCGTCGAACGGCAGCGCGGCAAAGCCTGGACTTGGAGCACCTGCCGCCCCCATGCGATCTGTGGTTTTTCCGTCGGTAGTCCGATGAATCTCACCTTGGTGATTGCGGTGTATGCGGCGATCAGCAAAGACCTTGGCCTACCGCTTTATTTTCCCGGCACGCCGGGAAACTATCAGGCGCTGTATCAGTGCACCGATACCCATCACCTCGCCAAGGCAATGACGTGGATGTCGACAACGCCGGAATGCAGTAACCAGCCGTTCAATATCACCAACGGCGACGTATTCCGCTGGAAAAATTTCTGGCCGCGCATCGCAGAATTTTTCGGCATGGAAGCCGGGCCGGTGCGCACCATCAAGCTCACGCAATTCATGGCGGACAAAGGCCCGGTGTGGGATCGCATGGTAAAAAAGTATGGCTTGGCACCCTACCGCTTCGAGCAAATCGCCGCATGGCCATTCGGCGATTTCGTCTTCACGCCGGAGTACGACATGATCTCAGACATGGGCAAAGCGCGGCGTTACGGCTTTGGCGACGCGGTCGATTCTGAAGAAATGTTTTTGCGCTTGTGGCAAGAATTTCGCCGCGAGAAAATTATTCCGTAGCCCCGATTTAGGGTGCATTCATGCACCCTGCCGCTGGGCCGAAGGATAAATCAGGGCATGCTGGAGAGCCGCATGAATAGGGGGCCTTCAGGCATGCCTCGCCAGAAGGCGGGCGGGATAAGGCTTCTGGCAGGATGCCATGAAATTTCAACATACATTACGCGACGATTCGCCGGAGCGGACTGAACTACTGTATCAGGATCATCCCGCCGGTCTTCGCCGCCTCCCGATCGAACGTCATCGTCCGTTCGCACCCGGCGAAGACCGACGACCGCTCGATTAGATAGTCCGCAAAATCTGCCTTGCCTTCGGCGTAAGCTCTGACGGCACCCGCCACCACCGCAACACGTTCGATCTTAAACGCGTCTACCGCCATGAGATTTTGAAAGGCCTCGGCGATTTGATATCGCGACAATTCGAACGCCGACTCCAACACCCAACTCAATTCAACGATCAACACGAGCGAGATAAATCCCGGCGAATCGTCGTTCAGGCCTTCAATGAGTTTAGTTGCAAGTTTGGCTTGCTTCGGATCATCTTGCATGATGTAGCGAACCAGCACATTTGTGTCCAGCCCAATCATTTTGCGGCGGCGCCGCGTTTGGCAATGATGGCGTTCATTTCTCCAATCGACACAACTTTCTTAGGCTTACCGAACATGCCCTTCAATACCTTAACGTCTACCTTTTGCGCGGGTTTGAAGGAATAGCAACCCGGCGCCAGCTCTTCAAAAACAATTCGATCCCCCGCATCCAACTTCAGCGCCTCACGAATCTCAACCGGTATCGTGATCTGACCTTTCGCAGTAATAGTGACAGAAATCATAGCATTCTCCAGACAGTCGCCTTACTTTAAGGTAAGGCAAATCGACTGTCAAGGCGGCGCTGGAATTACGGCCCAGCGAAAGGAAGATCACCGCACCGATTTCGTCGATTCACAAATGAGACATGCTGGAAAGCCGCTTGGCCCAAGGCCAGCCCCTGAAGACTGGGCTTTCATGTAGGGTGCATTTACGCACCGCTCAATCGTCTTGATAGCTTGATGCGCCATCTCGACTGACGGTGCATGAATGCACCCTACAATTTGGCCGAAGGATAAATTAGCGCATGCCGGAGAGCCGCATGGATACGGGGCTTTCAGGCATACCTTGCCAGAAGGCAGGTTAGATAAGCCTCCTGGCACGCCGTCGGAAAAATCTATATTAAATTTAGAGGCGCTCCCTATCCTCGCGCCGCTGCCGCGCGAAAAGCATTATTAGTCCACAACCGAGGAGCAGTACACTCGCCGGTTCGGCGACAGGGCTCAAATCGGTTACCTCCTCAATGGTGAACCCAGCGCCCGAGCCTTGAACGTCCAATGGATCGCCGATTCGCACTTGGTAGTAAAGAGTGACGTGGTCGCATGCTTGCGAACCCGGCCAAGAACAATAGCCGGATACTGATCTATATCGTTCGGCCTAGGCCATTTGCCATATTGTTACGGAAACTGCTCCATGCAATGCTTTGTTATTGGCAATCTGCATTTGCCATCAGGCCAGCGCTTGGAATTTCACCATGCCATGGATCGCCAAGGTAACCGCGGCGATATGTTTGCGCCCTATTTAGAAATGGAAAGTCGCAAGGCTGTGCCCATGCCAGAAAAAGCGAGCAGGCCGCTGGAAAAAGATCCGCTGAAGCGTGAGGAAAAATATTTCGACTACCCCGCCATGCCAGGCCCCAGCGCCGATACATTTCGCGCGGGGGCTACACTCGCATGGTTGGCGGAAGTACCTGGGCATGGCGCGGGAATTCACCGCGTTTTCTGCCCACTGATTTCACACTGAATTCTACTTACGGTGTCGGGCGCGATTGGCCGATCTCATACGATGAGTTGGAAAAATACTATTGCGAGGCCGAGCATGAGATGGGCGTTTCCGGTAACCACGAGGAACTGGATGGCTTATTCGGCGCTTACCGTAGCGAACCATTCCCGATGACAGGTATTCCGCTCACCTATAGCGACCAGCTAATCAAACACAAAATTAACGATAAGGTCATCAACGGTACCAAGGTTCGTATCGTCACCACGCCGCAAGCGCGCAATTCGCAACCATTCGATGGGCGGCCGGCGTGCGAAGGTCATTCCAATTGCATTCCGTTATGTCCGATACACGCAAAATACGATGCCACGGTGCACTTGCGCCGTGCACTCAGAAACCCCTTGGTTACGCTCAAGAGCGCGGCCGTGGTCAGACGTGTGTCCGCCGATAGCCACGGCCGAATTACCAACGTACATTACAACGATTGGCGTTCCGACGATATCCATAAAGAAGTCATCGTTACTGCGCCCGTCGTCGTCCTCGCCGCCCATGCGATTGAGACACCAAAGATTTTATTGATGTCGAACGTGGCAAATTCCAGCGGGCAGGTCGGACGCAACTTGATGGATCATATCCAATGGGAAGTCGCCGCCGAGTTTCCCGAAGCGGTTTACCCATTCCGCGGACCCCAAAGCGTAACCGGCATTGAGGCTTTCCGAGAAGGTGCTTTTCGTCGTACCCGGAGCGCATTCCGTATGACAATCGGCAACGATGGCTGGGGAAGAGCCGGTTCTCCCGCGAAGATTATCGATGAAGTGCTATCGAACAAAGCCTACGGAGCTCACATGCTTGAAAAGGTTGCCGAACGCGTTACACGTATGATCCGGTTGAGTTTCTCCACGGAAATGTTGCCGAGCAAAGATAATCGGGTCGAACTCTCGACGAATACGGAACCGCTCCTGGGTATTCCCCGACCTCTTTTCACATTTGCACCAGATCAATACTGTATCGGTGGACTTAAGGCTGGCGTAGAAACCGCTACTGCGTTGTTCGAATTGATGGGCGCCAAAATCGAAAAAAACGAATTGTTCAAAAATGGCGTGCTGCAGTGGAATACCGCCGCCCACATCATGGGCACCTGCATTATGGGGAAAGATGCAAAGGACTCGGTTGTCGACCATTGGGGCCGCACGCACGATCACCACAATCTTTTCATTTTGGGTTCCAGTGTCTTCGCGACTGGCGCCACGGCCAACCCGACTTTAACGCTCGCCGCATTGGCGTTGCGCTCGGTGCGGGCTATTCATCGACAGTTGAAACACGGCACCGCGTAGTTGCCCATTTACCAAAACGCCACTTCATTCCAGATTCAGGAGTCGTCTCATGCCATTCACTTTGCTAAAAGGTACGTACCGGCCACTCGCGGGAATCCCCGATGGCGATTCATTGCGATTTCGCGCGAACAATCTTTCCCTGTGGAAGAAACTGGAAGGCGCACCCGTTGTACTCGGAACCGGGGCCGAAACCAAGGACACTGTACAGCTCCGGCTCGAGGGCATTGATGCGATCGAAAAAGGCGCGGCAAAAAATGCAGACCCTAAAAAATCGCTATCGATTCAAGCCCGCGATAATTTGTTTACACGCATCAATTTCGATAAGGACACTACCCCGCAACCGGCCGGATATATTCTTTCTCGAATGACAGACGACAAATCGCGTCGGCCGATTTGTTTTATTTTTATGGAAAAACCAATCTGGCCGATGGTTCCAGCGTGATGCTTGATGCCAAGCTATTGCGTAAGAGCGTGAACTATCAACAGATGCTCGACGGTTATGCCTATCCACTCTACTACAACACGTTGTTTGCGTCGTTGCGCAACGAATTCACCAACGCGTTGCAGCTTGCGAAAAAAGCCAAGCGCGGATATTGGCCGACGGACAAAACCTCACAAGGCGTTACCGTCACGAGCGCAGCCAACCTTACGTCAATTCCGCCGATCTGGCCGAAACTCTGGCGCAGGCTTGAAACCCATTTTCGCAACAACACATCGCTCAAAGGATTCATCGATTTCTTAACCAAGGAAAACGAACGTGTGGACATACTCCCCATCATGGAAGAACGCGGCCTTCAAGATATCGTGAAGGTTACTGGCAATAAGGTGAGGTTGACGGTTTCACCTGAAAGCATTCGCGTAGTCGCAAACGCTGGGAAGCGACGTCGATAAAAGAATTTTCTATGGCTTTCGGCATGAGTTCGGTTGTTGATAAATTGAAAGGTGAGCAGGACTGAAAGCCGCATGAATAAAGCGTCTCCAGACATACCGCGCCACGAGGCAAGTGTGGCGCGGCGGATGGCAAGGGGTGCCTGAGGTTGCGCGAAGAGAATAGCTGACGTCATCCAAATGCTTTAGAATTCACGCTCGTTCTATTCCGCGCCCCGGCCGCGCTTAAGGCACCACTGAAAACTCCTAAACGTCTCGAATTACTCATCGAAGAAGGGCTCATCGATGAAGTCGTCGGCCAACTTAAGAGCGGTAAAGAAGCAACGGTTTATCTCGTTCGTTGCGGCGAAGAAATTCGCTGTGCCAAGGTCTATAAACTGACGACCGAACGTAGTTTCCGTCAGGCCGCCAAATACACCGAAGGCCGCAAAGTCAAAAATAGCCGCCGCGCCCGCGCGATGGAAAAAGGCTCACGCTATGGCCGCAAGGAGCAAGAAGGCCTGTGGCAAAACGCCGAAGCCACCGCTCTGCGCCGCCTCGCGGAAGTGGGCGTGCGTGTGCCGCATCCCTACAATTTTCTCGATGGCGTGTTGATCATGGAAATGATCGACGATGAGAATGGCCACGCCGCGCCACGGCTCAACGATCTCGAACTCGCGCCGGAAACGGCGCGCGAATATCACGCTTTTTTAATGACGCAAGTCGTGCGCATGCTTGGCGCCGGTATCGTTCACGGTGATCTGTCGGAATATAACGTGTTGGTCGGCCGCGACGGGCCGGTCATTATCGATCTGCCGCAGGCGGTCGATGCTGCCGGCAATAACAGCGCCGAGGCGATGTTGGCGCGCGACGTCGCCAACCTCACCGGCTACTTTGGACGCTTCGCCCCGGAACTCCTCACC
>JANOGO010000092.1:0-10237 GCA_031406045.1 Pseudomonadota bacterium | reverse complement strand
GCACGGTGCGCGCGTTGACGGCGACCGATTGCAATTGGACGCAGTTCGATCTCGGCTGGATGTACACCTTATTCTTCGTGCTGCTCGGCATTTCCGCCGCGACTTGGGGCGGTTGGCTGGAGCGCGTCGGTCCGCGTAAGGCGGGCGTGGTGTCGACCATTCTGTGGTGCGGCGGTTTGCTTATTTCCGCCTTCGGCGTTTATAGCCATCAATTATGGATGCTGTGGGTCGGCTCCGGCGTCATCGGCGGCATCGGGTTGGGCCTCGGTTATATTTCGCCGGTCTCGACGTTGATCAAGTGGTTCCCCGATCGTCGCGGCATGGCAACCGGCATGGCGATTATGGGCTTCGGCGGTGGCGCGATGATCGGCTCGCCGCTCGCTACGTTGCTGATGAAGAATTTTCAGACGGCGACGGCCCCCGGCGTGTGGCAAACCTTCGTTGCCATGGCCGTGATCTATCTCGTATTCATGTCGATTGGTGCATTCAATTACCGCTTGCCGCCGGGCGGCTGGAAACCGGAAGGCTGGACACCGCCGGCGAACGCCAATGCCATGATCACTTCGAATCACGTGCATTTGCGCAACGCGCACAAGACGCCGGCGTTTTGGTTTCTATGGATCGTGCTTTGCATGAACGTTTCGGCGGGGATCGGTATTATCGGCGCCGCATCGCCGATGTTGCAGGAAACTTTTGGCGGCGCGCTGGTCGATAATCCTGGGATGAGCTTCGGCGAAATGAAGAAGGACACGTCGCTCGCGGCGAAGGCGGCGCTCGTGGGTGCGGGCTTTGTTGGTTTGATTTCGCTGTTCAATATTTTCGGCCGCATTTTTTGGGCATCCTTGTCCGATAAACTGGGCCGCAAAGTGACCTATTTTATTTTCTTCACTTTGGGCGCGGGGCTGTACGCGTTTGCTTCGGTATCGGCAGAGTGGAAATCCCTCGCGTTGCTGGTCGGTGCGTTCTGCATCATCGCGTCGATGTATGGCGGCGGATTCGCGACGATCCCCGCTTACCTCGCCGATATGTTTGGCACGCAATTCGTCGGCGCCATTCACGGACGATTGCTCACTGCTTGGTCAACGGCCGGAATATTGGGGCCGGTAGTCGTCAACTATCTGCACGACACGCGCGAAAATGCCGGCGTTCCTTCCGATCAAATCTACGGCCCGATCTTTTACATATTGGCGGGAATGCTGGTCATCGGCTGGATCGCGAATTTGCTCGTCAGACCCGTTGACCACAAGTGGCATATGAAAGAGGAAGAAGTCGCCACCGAACAGGCCAAACTCAGGACCGCGAATGCCACTGCCACGAAGGGATCATTTGGAATCGGCAAAGGCGGCCTCGACGGCAAAGCGGCGATTTTTTGGCTATTCGTCGGCATACCCTTAGCCTGGGGCGTGTGGGTGACGGTGACGAAGGCCTTGGTGTTATTTACCTCGAACTAAAGGATTCGCGCTAGCGGTTCGATTATTCGAATCGCCTACTCTGAACGCCGCATGGATACTGCCTCTCCACGCATGCCATGCCAGGAGGCAGTATCCGGGGGCTGGCCTTGGGCCATGCGCCTCCTGGCAATGCCAATTTAACCTAAGTTCAATTGCTACCTTTCCATGAACCCAACTCCGGAGGTAGGGTGGATCAAAGCGCGAAGCGCTGGATCCACCACACGTGGCTACGAGCAGTGCGCTTTGATGCGTCTGGTGGATCCGCTGCGCTTGATTCACCCTACCACGCCATGCCAGGTTCATGGAGTGTGAGCAGTATCGGCTGCGCCGATACAGGCGGCTCGCAATGGTAGGCGGCTGCGCTGCTGCCGCGTGTCCCCTGAATAGGGTAAACTATTGAGTTGATAGAATTAAAAGAACCCGAGGAGCTTTAGATTGCCGAATGAAGTGACCATCGACGCCAAACAAGTCGAGCAAGCGCTTAAAAAAGCCAAACGCGGCCTGCCCAAAGGGCGCCCGGTCGACGCAAAAGCGTTGGCAGAAGTCCGAGCATTGCTCGGCGCCGCGCCGCGCCGCCGCGATCTGCTGATCGAACATTTACACAAAATCCAAGATAAATTCGGCCATATTTCCGCCGCGCACATAGTCGCGCTCGCGAGTGAAATGAATTTGGCGATGACCGAAGTCTACGAAGTGGCGACGTTCTATCACCATTTCGATGTGATTAAAGAAGGCGACGCAGTGCCACAGGCAATCACCGTGCGCGTGTGCGATTCCGTCGCCTGTGAAATCGCCGGGGCGAAAGATTTGCTGCAGAAATTACCCGCTATTTTGGGCAAAGATGTGCGTGTCATTCCCGCGCCCTGTATCGGCCGCTGCGAATCGGCCCCGGCCGCGGTGGTGCATCAAAATCCTGTTTGTGACGCGACGGTTGAAAAAGTTTCCACGCTGGTCAAACAAAAATCTATCAAGCACGATCACGCCAATTACATTCCGTACGTCGGCTTCGAGGAATACAAAAAACAAAACGGATATCAAACCTGGATCACTTGTACGAGCGGCAAACGCGACGTCGAAGATGTAATTAAAGAAATGGAAAACTCCGGCCTGCGCGGCCTAGGCGGCGCGGGATTTCCGGCGGGACGCAAGTGGCGCATCGTGCGCGGCGAAGCTGGGCCGCGATACATGGCGATCAATATCGACGAAGGCGAGCCGGGCACGTTCAAAGATCGCTGGTATTTGGAGCGCGATCCCCACCGCTTTTTGGAAGGCATGTTAATCGCTGCGTGGGTAGTGGGCATCGAATCCATTTGGATTTATCTGCGCGACGAATATCACGGCGTGCGCGAAAATCTCGAAAAAGAAATCGCGCTGCTCAAAGCCAATCCGCCCGGTGGAATCAAGCTACCGGAAATCGATTTGCGTCGCGGCGCCGGCGCGTACATTTGCGGCGAAGAATCGGCGATGATCGAATCGATCGAAGGCAAACGCGGCATGCCGCGTTTGCGTCCGCCTTATGTCGCGCAGGTCGGACTATTCAATCGCCCTACCCTCGAACATAATATGGAAACGCTGTATTGGGTGCGCGATATTTTGGAAAAAGGCGGTGCGTGGTTTGCCGATCAGGGCCGTAACGGCCGCAAAGGTTTGCGCTCGTTTTCCGTCAGCGGGCGCGTGAAAAACCCCGGGGTACATCTAGCACCGGCTGGTATCTCCTGCCGAGAATTGATTTCCGAATTTTGCGGCGGCATGTTGGATGGCCATCAGTTCTATGGCTATTTGCCCGGCGGCGCATCCGGCGGAATCTTGCCCGCGAGCCACGGTGACATTCCGCTGGATTTCGACACGTTGCAACCCTACGGCTGCTTCATTGGTTCTGCCGCGATTGTGATTTTTTCGGATCACGACAAAGCCAGCGATATTGCGCGAAACTTAATGGCATTTTTCAAGCACGAGTCCTGCGGCCAATGCACACCGTGCCGCGTCGGCACCGCGAAAGCATTGACGTTGATGCAAGCGCCGAAGTGGAACAAGGGTCTGCTCGGTGAACTGTCAACGGCGATGATGGACGCATCGATTTGCGGCCTCGGCCAAGCGGCGCCAAACCCGATTCAAAGCGTGATCAAGTATTTCGCGAACGAGGTCCAGTGAAAGTCGCATTTCACCTTTCACTTTTCACCCTTCACGCAGGCCAATAATGAATGCACCTCTAACTACCGAACTACAAGCCGAAGCGATCACGTTCAAATTGAACGGCGCGGATGTCGTCGGCTACAGCAACGAAACCCTCATCGAAACCGCCAAGCGTAACGGCGTCCAGATTCCGCATCTGTGCTACAAGCAAGGATATCGGGCGGACGGCAATTGCCGTGCATGCATGGTGGAGATTGAGGGTGAGCGCGTGCTGGCGCCGTCGTGCTGCCGTTATCCCAAATCGGGTATGGAAGTCACCAGCAACAGCGAACGCGCAGTCAATTCGCAAAAAATGATTCTGGAATTGCTGCTGTCGGACATGCCGGAAAAAGATTACACGCTCAATTCCGAACTCGATCAGTGGGCGAAAAAACTCGACATGGGCAAGCCGCGTTTCGCGCCGCGCCCATCGGTTATATCCGATTTGAGTCATCCGGCGATGGCGGTGAATCTCGATGCCTGCATTCAATGCACGCGCTGCGTGCGCGCTTGCCGCGAAGAGCAAGTGAATGATGTCATCGGCTTTGCTTTTCGCGGCGATCAATCGAAAATCGTGTTCGATCTCGACGATCCGATGGGCGAGAGCACTTGCGTCGCATGCGGCGAATGCGTGCAAGCCTGCCCGACCGGCGCGCTGATGCCGGCGCGCAACGTCGCGTTGAGCAAACCAGACAAAACCGTCGATTCGCTGTGCCCTTATTGCGGTGTCGGCTGTCAGCTTACCTACAACATCAAAGATAACAAAATCCTCTACGTCGAAGGTCGCGACGGCCCATCGAATCACCAGCGCCTGTGCGTGAAAGGCCGCTACGGTTTCGATTACGTGCATCACAAACATCGCCTAACCAAACCGTTGATCCGTAAACCCGGCAGCCCCAAGCCCGGTCACGGATTGCCCTCGCCGGAAGAAGCGGCAACTTGGTTCCGCGAAGCGACCTGGCAAGAAGCGCTCGATCTCGCCGCTGGAAATTTGAAAACTATTCGCGATCGCGACGGCCCGAATGCGCTGGCCGGTTTCGGCTCGGCAAAAGGCAGCAACGAAGAAGCCTATTTATTCCAAAAATTAATCCGCACCGGTTTTGGCACCAACAATGTCGATCATTGCACGCGGCTGTGTCACGCCTCGTCGGTGATGGCTTTGCTCGAAGGCATCGGCTCCGGCGCCGTGTCGAACCAAGTGTCCGACGTGATGAAGGCCGATGTGATTTTTTTAATCGGCGCGAACCCGATTGTCAATCATCCCGTTGCGGCGACTTGGATTAAAAACGCCGCAAAGAACGGCGCCAAGCTCATCATTGCCGATCCGCGCCGCAGCAGCTTGTCGCGCTATGCGTGGCGTACGCTGCAATTTAACGCCGACACCGACGTCGCGCTACTCAATGCGATGATGCATGTGATTGTTCACGAGGGGTTGGTCGATCAGGATTTTATCGCCGGCCGCACCATCGGTTACGACGAACTGAAAGCCAATGTCGCCGATTACAGCCCAGAAAAAATGGCGCCGATTTGCGGTATTGAGGCCGATACGATCAAGGAAGTCGCGCGCGCGTATGCAACGAGCAAGGGCTCAATGATTTTGTGGGGCATGGGTATTTCCCAGCACGTGCATGGCACGGACAATGCCCGCTGCTTGATCGCGCTATCGCTGATGACCGGCCAAATCGGCCGTCCCGGCACGGGACTGCATCCGTTGCGCGGACAAAATAACGTGCAAGGCGCGTCGGATTCCGGTTTGATTCCGATGATGCTTCCGGATTATCAACGGGTCGATAATCCGGTCGCGCTGAAACGATTTGAAGCGCTGTGGAATACCAAACTTGATAGCAATCCGGGCTTGACCGTGGTCGAAATTATGGACGCGGTTCACGCCGGCAAAATTCATGGCATGTATGTGATGGGCGAGAATCCCGCGCTCTCCGATCCGGACGCGAATCACGCCCGGGTTGCGCTATCGGAATTAGAATGCCTGGTCGTGCAGGATATTTTCATGACCGAAACCGCTTATTTCGCCGACATCATTCTGCCGGCCTCCGCGTTCCCGGAAAAAACCGGTACCTTCACTAACACCGATCGCATGGTGCAATTGGGCCGCCGCGCACTCGATATGCCGGGCGATGCGCGTCAGGATTTGTGGATCATTCAAGAGTTGGCGAAACGCTTGGGTTGCCAGTGGAATTATTCCGGCCCAGAAAGCGGCGTGACTACCGTGTTCAACGAAATGCGCAAAGCCATGGACAGCATCGCGGGCATCACTTGGGAACGCTTGGAAAAAGAAGGGTCGGTAACGTATCCTTGCGAAAAAGAAGGCGATCCCGGCGAGTCCGTTGTCTTCATCGACGATTTTCCGCGCGAATCCGGTCGTGCGCGCTTTGTGCCGGCCGATATCATCCCCGCGGATGAACGTCCCGATGGCGAATATCCGTACGTGCTAATTACCGGCCGCCAATTGGAACACTGGCATACCGGCAGCATGACGCGCCGCGCCGGCGTATTGGACGCGATTGAGCCTTTCCCGATTGCGCTGATTCATCCGCTGGACTTGGATAAACTCGGCGCTAAACCGGGCGACACCATCACCGTCGCATCGCGCCGCGGCAAGATTTCGCTTTACACCCGCGCCGATGACGGCACGCCGGTCGGTGCGCTGTTCATTCCGTTCTGTTACTACGAAGCGGCGGCGAATGCGTTGACTAATCCGGTACTCGATCCGGTCGGCAAAATCCCCGAATTTAAATATTGCGCGGTGAAAATCACCAAAGGTGGCCAGCCGTTGCCGACCTCAAGCTTCGGTGGCGGTAAAGCGCTGGTGGTGGCGTAACTTTTTATGCAATTGCGCGTCTAAAAACTATATGACCGATCAAATTATTTCACTCGCAACCGGAAAACCGCTCGCGAACGATTACAGCAAGCTGACCGATAAACTTAATCGACCCATTCGAGACTTGCGAATTTCCGTCACGGATCGCTGCAATTTTCGCTGCGTCTATTGCATGCCCAAAGAAGTGTTCGGCAAAGATTATCAGTTCCTTGAGCATACGTCGCTACTGACTTTCGAGGAAATTACTCGCGTCGCGCGTCTGTTCAAAGAAATCGGCATCGAGAAAATCCGCCTCACCGGCGGCGAGCCGCTGGTGCGGCGTAATCTCGAAAAATTGATCGAGATGTTGGCGAAACTCGATTTGGATTTAACGCTGACGACCAATGCGTCGCTGCTGAAGAAAAAAGCGCAATCCTTAAAAGACGCCGGATTAAAACGCGTCACCGTCAGCCTCGATTCGCTTGACGATAAAGTTTTCAAAGCGATGAACGATGTCGATTTTCCCGTTGCGCGCGTGTTGGAAGGCATCGATCACGCAGCGTCAATTGGCCTCGCACCGATCAAGGTCAACATGGTGGTCAAACGCGGCGTCAACGATCAAGATATCGTGCCGATGGCGCGCTACTTCAAAAATTCCGGCCATATCTTGCGCTACATCGAATACATGGATGTGGGCGCGACCAACGGCTGGAAGATGGACGATGTGATTCCTTCCGCCGAAGTGATCCGCCTCATTCACGCAGAAATGCCGCTCGAAGCCATCGACCCGAACTACACCGGCGAAGTCGCGGAGCGTTGGCGCTACGATGATGGCAGCGGCGAAGTCGGCGTGATCAGCTCTGTCACGCAAGCCTTTTGCGGTACCTGCACCCGCGCGCGGCTTTCGACGGAAGGCAAGTTATATACCTGCTTGTTCGCAACCCAAGGCCACGACATCCGGCAAATGCTGCGCGGCGTTTCAAGCGACCAAGAAATCCTCGATTACGTCACCGGCATCTGGCGCGTGCGTGGCGATCGTTATTCGGAGATTCGTTCCGATGCGACGGTGAAATTGCAAAAGATTGAGATGTCGTATATTGGTGGTTAGAAATGTAGGTTGGGCTGAGGCACGAAGCCCAACAAGAGCGCATGTTTTGTGATGCGCCCATGTTGGGTTTCCTTCGTCAACCCAACCTACGGTTTATTTCTATGGCATGCTGTAGAAGCAATATAGAAGCGGACCTCCAAGCATCATGCTCTAAGGCCTAATATCCATGCGCCTCCTGGCAAGGTAGTAAATGTATCGCCCAACACTCTCTAACGCCGCACGCCCCGCGACGTTCATCGTCGATGCACTGAACGAAACCGGCGCGGTCGAGCCCACGTCGATCGCCGGCGAACATCCCCTGACGTTGTATATCGATAAGCGCGAAATCGTTACCTTGATGACACTCGGCGCGGCGCCGGAAGCGCTTGCAATCGGTTATTTGCGCAATCAGCGTCTGGTGAAAAGTATCGAGGAGATCGCCAGCGTCCAGGTTGATTGGGAGGTAAACGCGGTCGCCATCGTCACAAAAAACGGCATCGCCGATCTGAATAAAAAAATGGAAAAACGCACGGTGACCACAGGCTGTGGCCAAGGCACAGTGTTCGGCGATTTGATGGAAGAAATCGACAGCATCAAATTGCGCGACGACGTAAAGCTCACCGAGCAAACATTTTTTGCGATGCTTAACGCGGTGCGCATTCATGACACGGTCTACAAACAAGCCGGCGCGGTGCATGGCTGCGCATTATTTGCCGGCAGCAAATTACTTTATTTCGTCGAAGATGTCGGCCGCCACAACGCGGTGGACGCCATTGCCGGCATGATGTGGCTCGATCATGTCGACGGCGGCGACAAAATCTTTTACACCACGGGACGCCTCACTTCCGAAATGGTGATCAAAGCGGCGCAGATGCGCATTCCTTTTTTGATCTCGCGTTCCGGCCTGACGCAAATGGGTTACGAAGTCGCTAATCGCGTCGGCATCACGATGATCGGCCGCGCGACCGGTAAACACTATTTACTATTCACCGGCCAAACGCGCTTTTCAAAAACAACGTCGGCCTGAATAAACATCCGACACGCCGAAGTTCGCGAAACCAGCGACAAAGATCGCCGCGGAGAAAATCAGTGCCAAAGCGACGTCACGCTGCCGAAAATTTGATCGGCATTCTCCCTTCCCCGTGTAAGTGAACCAAGTCCACCACGTCGAATCCAAGCGTTACAAGTAATTTCAAATCAAATTTTTCCGCATCCAAAGCACGCGCGGCTGCGTATAACCCGTAAATGGTGTGATGAGAAAAATTTGAATGCCGTGCGCTCACGGCGAGATAACAAAAACAGAAATCGTCATTTGGCCATGGCGGGGGACGCCGCAATACCTGCGTTGCGCTGAGTTGTTGCCGTTGTGTTACAAGTTTTTAAATTTTTCAACGTGAAGACATTGATTTACGGGTGTATTTTTAAGTAATTAATGAGATACTATACTTCGTCCCAACCCGCTCGAACCTTGTAAATTTTGGTGAAAATGGTTGGGGCACTCACAACTGAATGGAGAACTCAAATGTTGGCTAAATCTTTACTGACTGGTGTTGCACTCGGTTTGACCTTGATATCCTCGGCCGTCTTTGCCGAAGACAATCCGTTGGCGCCTGCCTACAACACGGCAGCGCAAAAGAAATATTTCATGGAATTTTGCAAAATCGATCTGGACAGCGATGGTATGGTTTCCGCGGAAGAATATCTGAACAAGGGCAATCCGCTCGCCGCAGGCTATGACAAGAATCCCAAACTGACGGCAAAACTCGCGATGTGGAAAGCCATGGCGGGCGAAGGTAAAGCCGTCGATGCGTCCAAATTTGTTGCCTATATGGATACCAGCAATCCGCTGAGCCCCTCGCACAAGAAGTAATTTTCTCGCGCATCTTTTCTGCGCAACTCGTAAATTTTCCCTACCCGCTCTTGTCGTAACGCAGTCGACAAGGGCGGGGCCGGGGCAATAACATATCGATGAAAGCTAAAGAGATCATGATGAGAAAATCGGTTTTTACGCTCACATTGACGACGCTGCTGGTTAGCGCGTGCGCCGTGTTCGATACACCCGCTTTTCAAAATAATTACTCTCTGTACAATCGCGAGGCACTCAAAGCCGAACGCGAGAATAACTGGGACGCGGCGGCGAAGCGCTATTTCCTTGCATTACAAAATGTGGGATGGGCCAACGAGGGCAAAGGCGTGCGCGCCGATTTTCACTATAAGCTCGGGCGCGCACTGGGTGCGACGTGCCAATTCGAAAAGTCCGAACAGAATTTCGCTTACGCCAACGAACTGAATCCTAAAATGCCACAAACGCTCGCCGAACTCGGGCGGCTGAAGTTGTCGCAGAATAAACTGGCGGATGCGCTCGGATACTTCGAACGCGCAGTCCCTAATTTGGAAAATTCGACGGCGACAGATCCAATCGGCGTTGCAGAAATTTTGGATGACTATTCGACGGCACTGAGCAAATCGAATAAAGCCACCGACGCGGCAAGCATCACAAAGCGCGCCGATGCGTTACGTGCCGGAAATGCCGGAAAAACCGCCGCGATGATCAAGCCGCCCTATGGCGGCCAATGTCCAGCGCCTAAGTCTTAAAAATACGGCCCGTGATTGCGAGCTACCAGTATCGGCGCTGCCGATACTGGTGGCTTTCCATGAACCGACCTTCAAAGGTAGGGTGGATCAAGCGCAGCGGATCCACCATGGGCG
>JANOGO010000044.1:0-10357 GCA_031406045.1 Pseudomonadota bacterium | reverse complement strand
GCCGCAGCGATGCCCGGCGGCTGATCGATCGCCAATTGCTCCGCGATCGCGACGTGCATGCTTAAATGCAAAAACGGATTCACCGCACCGAACTCCGGCGGAAAGTCTTTGTCGAGAAATTCGTCTGGCGATTCCAGTGCGCGATGGTATTCGGGGTGGGCAATTGCTACCTCAACCACTACGCCTTGCATGTCCGATAGCGGTTCTTGATTGCGGTATTTTCGCCAAGTGTCGATGAAAAACTGGCGTGCTTCGTTGCGGGACGGGTTGAACATTAAGACGCTATCGCTACCAAGTGAATACTCCCTCCCCTTCAAGGGGAGGGTTAGGGTGGGGATGGGTTTGAGCCGCCCGACCCATCACCCACCCAACCTCCCCCTTGAAGGGGTCAGTCTGCAACCGCTTTGCTCTTGTAATCACAAAGATCCGCAATCGAACATTTCGGACATTCCGGCTTGCGCGCCTTGCACACGTAGCGCCCATGCAGAATCAACCAATGATGCGCGCCGTGCATAAATTCTTCGGGAATGTGTTTCAACAATTTCAACTCGACGGCCAAAGGCGTTTTCCCCGGCGCAAGCCCGATGCGATTCGACACACGAAAAATATGCGTATTGACCGCCATGGTTGGCTCGCCGAACGAGACGTTCAACACGACATTCGCCGTCTTGCGCCCGACGCCCGGCAATTTTTCCAGGCTTTCGCGATTTGCCGGCACTTCACCGTTATGGTGCTCGATCAACAAGCGGCAAGTCTCGATGATGTGCCTGGCCTTGGAACGAAATAATCCAATTGATTTGATGTAATCGATCAAGCCGGCTTCACCGAGCGCGAGTATTTTGCGCGGCGTATTGTGACGGCGAAACAGCGGCGTCGTCGCGAGGTTCACGCTCTTATCGGTCGCTTGCGCCGACAGAATCACCGAAACCAATAATTCGAAAGGCGTTTGATATTCCAGTTCCGAGCGCGGATCGGGATTCGCATCACGCCATCTTGAAAACATGGCATGCCGCTTAGCCGCATTCATCGTGCTTCTGCAGGCATATCGACCGGGGAGCCGCGCCGGATAAGGTTCTTCAAGGCATAGAGTACGCCGAGCAGTATCAGCGCGCCGGGCGCCATGCCGGCCAAAATAAAGCTATAGTTTTTCGGCAGTGGGTGCCAGAGCCATTCTTTTGCTTGTGGTCCAAACAACATTTCCGCGCCGGAAAATAATGTTCCGTACGCGATAAATTCCCGCAACGCGCCGAGTACACTGAGCGCGAAAATTACGCCGATGCTCAACCCCAACGCGTCGCGTAGCGTCGCGATGATCGGCTGCTGAAACGCGACCGCCAAGCCTCGGGTAAAAATCAAACTATTCGCCGCGACCAACGGTACGAACAGCCCAAGTGCTGCGTAAACGGGGAACATAAATGCGGCGAGATTCATTTGCAGCAAGGTCGTCAGCAACGTGCTGACCGCTAATAAAAATGGAATTCGCCAGCCTTCGCCGATGCGATTGCGCAGTAACGAGCACAGCATACCGGTGCCGATGAATACTAGCGCAATAATCACGCCGATGCTAAAGCCTTTGACCAAGGACGTCGCGATCGCGAGGGATGGGAGCAGGCCCAGCAACGCAAATGCCGGCGGAACCGGTACTGAAACAGAGGTCGGGTTATTCATGTTTTACATGGTCGCAAATCAATACGCGAAGTCTATGGGCAATCGGCCTAATCGACAAGCCGGGTATAATCATCTCCTTCAAAAACAGCGAAAAATATTATGCGTTTCTCAGGCACAGATACCTATGTGGCGACCGACGATTTGATGTTGGCCGTGAATGCTTCCATCATTTTGCAGCGCCCGCTATTGATTAAAGGCGAGCCCGGCACCGGCAAGACCTTGCTGGCGGAAGAAGTTGCCCGCGCGCTGAACAAGCCGATCTACGAATGGCACGTGAAATCCACCACCAAGGCGCAGCAAGGCTTATACGAGTACGACGCCGTGTCCCGATTGCGCGATTCACAACTCGGCGACGGCCGCGTGCATGAAATCGGCAATTACATCGTCAAGGGAAAGTTATGGGAAGCCTTCGATTGCGAGCAGCAATCGGTGCTATTGATCGACGAAATCGACAAAGCCGACATCGAATTTCCCAATGATTTGCTGCGCGAACTCGATCGCATGGAATTTTATGTCTACGAGACGCGCGAGATGGTCAAGGCGCGGTATCGCCCGATTGTTTTCATTACCAGCAACAACGAAAAAGAATTGCCCGATGCCTTTTTGCGTCGCTGCTTTTTTCACTACATTCGCTTTCCCGATAAAGACACGATGCAGCAAATCATCGATGTACATTATCCGGGTATCAAAAAAGAGTTGGTGAAACAAGCCATGGAAGTTTTTTTCGATATACGCGAAGTGCAAGGCTTGAAGAAAAAACCATCGACCTCGGAGTTGCTTGATTGGCTGAAGCTCCTGCTCGCCGAGGATATTCCGGTGGAGGCGCTGAGGTCGCAGGATTCCGGCAAGATCATTCCGCCGCTGTACGGCGCGCTGCTGAAGAATGAGCAAGATGTGCATTTGTTTGAACGCTTGGTGTTTCTTTCCCGCAGAGCCCGTTAATTGTCATTCCCGCGAAGGCGGGAATCCATAGGGCATGGAGAAAACCTACTGCCTTTATTTGCTTGCAAGCAGCCGTTATGGAACGCTTTATACCGGCGTAACGTCAGACTTAGTAAAGCGAACATGGCAACATCGCCAAAAATTGGTGGATGGTTTTACCAAAGAATATGATGTGAAAAAACTTGTTTGGTATGAAATTCATGAAGATGTCATGGCGGCTATTACGCGAGAGAAACAAATCAAGAAATGGAATCGGGAGTGGAAGATTAATTTGATTCAAGAACAAAACCCTCGCTGGGAAGATTTATATGACCTTATCGTTGTTTAAGCGCCCTATGGATTCCCGCCTTCGCGGGAATGACATGGTGGTGATTTCGGTATTTTCTCGATGCTAATCGACTTCTTCTTCACGTTAAAAAAAGGCGGCGTGCCTTGCACGATTCGCGAATTTTTGAACTTGCTCGACGGCTTAGACAAGCACGTTATCTACGGCAACGTCGACGATTTTTATCATCTGTCGCGTATCTGCTTAGTCAAAAACGAAGCGCACTTCGATCGCTTCGATCGCGCCTTCGCCGAGTATTTCAAAGGCGTCGAAAAACTGGACGATCTTTTCGGCAAAGAGATACCGGAAGAATGGCTGCGCAAGCTCGCCGAAAAAATCCTTACCGACGAAGAGAAAAAACTTATCGAAGCGCTCGGCGGTTTCGACAAATTAATGGAAACGCTGAAGAAGCGTTTGGAAGAGCAAAAAGGCCGTCACCAAGGCGGCAGCAAGTGGATCGGCACGGCCGGCACGTCGCCGTTTGGCGCTTATGGCTACAACCCGGAAGGCGTGCGTATCGGCCAGGACGGCAGTCGCAATCGGCGCGCGGTGAAGGTGTGGGATCAGCGCGAATATCGCAATCTCGACGATCAAGTGGAACTCGGCACGCGCAATATCAAAATCGCGTTGCGCCGGCTGCGCCGCTTCGCTCGCGAAGGCGCGCCGGACGAATTCGATTTGCCGAACACGATTCAGTCGACAGCGAACAACGCCGGTTATCTCGACATCAAAATGCGCCCCGAGCTGCACAACAAAGTGAAGGTGTTGTTGTTCCTCGACATCGGCGGCTCAATGGACGATCACATTAAAGTCTGCGAAGAATTATTTTCGGCGGTCAAAACTGAGCTCAAGCACTTGGAATATTTTTACTTTCACAATTTCGTTTACGAATCGGTGTGGAAAGACAATCGCCGCCGCTTCGCCGAACGTACCTCGACGTTAGATGTGATCCGCAAATACGGCCCGGACTATAAATTGATTTTCGTCGGCGATGCCACGATGAGCCCGTACGAAATCATGGAGCCGGGCGGCAGCGTCGAGCACAACAACGAAGAGCCCGGCGTCGCGTGGATCAATCGCTTGCTCAATCATTACAAACACAGCGCCTGGCTGAACCCGACGCCGGAAGGCCATTGGGATTACACGTCGTCGCTAAAACTCACCAAGCAAATCATGGGCGATCGTATGTTTCCGCTCACCATCAAAGGACTCGAACAGGCCACTCGGCTGTTAGCCAAGTAGCATGCAGCTCTCCAAGCATGTATCGCCGGAAGCCGCGCCGGTAGGGCATGAGCGGATATATGCCGTTGTTAAGCGCATTCCAAAAGGAAAAATCGCGACCTATGGTCAAATTGCCCGCATCGTCGGCCGCTGTACCGCGCGCATGGTCGGTTATGCGATGGCTGCGACGCCGGAAGGTTCGCGGGTGCCGTGGCAGCGCGTGATTAATGCGCAGGGCATGATTAGTGCGCGCAGTCGCTCGGACGGCGATATTCGACAGCGGGTGTTGTTGGAGAAAGAGGGCGTGAAGTTGAATATTAAAGGTCGAGTCGATTTGCGAGTATTTCAGTGGCAGCCTGCATTAATTCCGCTAGCCCCTCCACTGTCATTCCCGCGAAGGCGGGAATCCATTTAGCACATCTCTTCCCAACGGTACTATGGCTTCCCGCCTTCGCGGGAATGACACGTTGGCTTGTCATCGCGAGGCGCCCGAAGGGCAACGCGGCGATCTCGTCGTAGCGGTAAATCAAATACGAGATTGCTTCGCTGCGCTCGCAATGACAGAAAAAAGAAGGTCTGTGAAATTGTTATGGCTGCGAAAAATACAAAACGCCTTCCGCGTTTTCATTTCGCGCTAAACGCCCGCCATACATCAAATAATTCAAATGCGCGATTGCCTCGCCCATCGCGAACACCACTTGATGCGCATCCAATTCGCGGCGAAACAACACCGGCAACAGGTCGGTCGCAGTCTTGGGCTCAACGCACGCTTCGACAACTTCCGCAAGCCGTTCGTCGTGATGCTGTTTCAATTGTGCGAGGCGTTCGTGCAGCCCGCGAAACACTGAACCGTGGGACGGCAGGATCAACACATCGCCCGGCAAACCGGCGAATTTATTCATGGAATCCAAAAACAATTTCAGCGGATCGCCATTCGGTTGCGAGGGCCATACGCCGACGTTGGTGGTGATTTTCGGCAGCACCTGGTCGCCGGAAATCATCACGTTGCTTTGGGCGCAATAAAGCATCGCGTGCTCGGGCGCATGACCGCGGCCAACGATGACTTTCCAACTTTGTCCGTCGATTGCAATTTCATCGCCTTCGAGAATGCGGCGAAAGGTGTGAGGTAAAGACGGCACGCCTTTTTTGTAATTATTTTTTCGTACCGCGTTGGATTCCAAGCGCTCGCCGGTCATACCGTGTACGCGAAATAATTCGTCGGCGCGCCCCATGGAATCGCCGCCGCCATCTTGAATCGCGGTGTGCGCGGACAGATATTCCGTTTCCGTCATCCACACTTCGCAGTTCCAGCGCTGTTGCAGCCAACCGGCGCAGCCGACGTGATCGGGATGATAGTGAGTGACGATAATGCGCCGAATCTTTTTTCCGTCGAGCAACGTCGTAAAAATTTGTTCCCATAGCGCGAGCGTCGCGTCGACGCCGAAGCCGCAATCGACCAGCGTCCAGCCGGGGCCGTCACGCAATAGCCATAAATTGATGTGATTCAGCGCGAACGGCAGCGGCATGCGAATCCAAAAAATGCCCGGCGCTACTTCGGTTGCTTGCGCCGGCGCGGGCACGTCGGCGAAGGGAAATGACAGCGGGTTTAAATGAGTTTGGTTCATAATGGAGACTTAAATTGAGATTCCAGCATAGCAGGTTTGTTGAAATCTCAGTAGAGTGCCCTCACGTAAGCAGGCGAACGTCCAAAAAATTTTACCTCAACGTTTTCGGAGATCATGATGACCGATTTGGAACAGAAATCTATTTTATCGATTGCGATGATGGCCGCGCTCGCCGACGGCAATCGCACCGAACAAGAGCGTGGCGCGATTGAAAAACTCGCGGCGTCGTTTGCCGGTACCAATTTGAACGTAGATGAAATTTACCACGATGTTTTATTGCGCAAGATCAGTTTGCCGGAAGCAGCCGGCAAGTTGCAGAGTGCGGACGCGAAGGAAGCCGCCTACGAATTAGCCGTTGGCGCTTGTAATGCCGATGGCGCGACCAACGAACTCGAGAAAAAATTTCTCGCGGCTTTAGCGCAATCGCTGAATCTGTCACCGGAAGTTTCAAGCAAGTATCACCAGGAAGCACAGAGCGTATCCAATTTACCGGTTGCGACCGGCGCGCCGGCGAGCGGTGCGCCGAAGATGAGCGAAACGGAAATGGACGATATGATTCGCAAGGCAGCGATCGTCAATGCCGCGCTGGAGTTGATGCCGGAAACCTTATCGACGCTCGCAATCATCCCGCTGCAAATGCGCATGGTCTACCGGATCGGTCAGAATTTCGGTTTCGAAATGGATCAAAGTTACATCAAGGATTTTGCCGGCACGTTGGGTATCGGTATGAGCTCGCAGTTTCTCGAAGTGCTCGCGCGCAAGATTCTCGGCGGTGTGCTCGGCGGCGCGGGGCGCCAGGCGGCGAGTTCCGGCATGTCGTTCGCGGTCACTTACGCGCTCGGGCAGGTCGCGAAAAAATACTACGCGAGCGGGCGCAAGATCGACACGGCGCAGTTGAAAGAAATTTTTTCGAAAATGGTCGCCGATGCCGGCACGATGAAAGATAAATACGGCCAGGAGATTCAGACGAAGATCGCGGAGTTTAAGGGTAAGAGTTTTAGCGATATTGCGAAGGGGTAGCGTCGCTTTTGTTTCTTTGGGGTAAGCGCCGAGAGCATATCCAAAAGCTGCCTTTTATTATTGTCATTCCCGCGAAAGCGGGAATCCATGTTGACGTTCAAAGGCCAAATGGATTCCCGCCTACGCGGGAATGACAAATCGAGCGCCTATCGAGTCAATACAAGAAAGTAGAGTGCAGCTTATCTTGATGGGTGGGTGAGGAACGAACCCCAACACCGACCTGCTCATCGCTGCCACCGCAAGCCTGCAATCCTCCGTATAATTAGTGATAGCAAGAAATTCCCATTCCCCCATGTCCACCCTTTCCTGGATCATTTTAGTCAGCCTCGCCGGTGGCGTGTTGTCGGTGCTGTGTGCGGCGCTGTTCGCGTTCGCCGCGCGGCCTGCTTGGATGCCGGTGTTGGTGAGCTACGCGGTCGGCGCGTTGCTCGGCGCGGCGTTTTTGGAAACCTTGCCGCATGCCTTCGAGAACGCCAAAGACATCCCTGCCGCAACGACGACGGTGATGCTCGGCTTGTTGTTTTTTTTCCTGCTGGAAAAATTAGTGTTGTGGCGCCACAATCACGCGCACGATTTCGGCCACGGCGAACATCACTTGGACGATGGTCACGATCACGGCCGCAGCGGCATGATGATCATCGTCGGCGATACGTTTCACAATTTTGTCGACGGTGTGCTGATCGCCGCGGCGTTTATGACCGATATGAAACTCGGCATCGTGACCGCGTTTGCGATGATTGCGCACGAGATTCCGCAAGAGGTCGGCGATTTTCTGGTGCTATTGCATTCGGGTTATAGCCGCGCCAAAGCGTTTATGCTGAATATCATGGCGAGCTTGGCGACCTTGGTCGGCGGCATCTTGGCGTATTTCGCATTGCAATCGATGCAAGATATGGTGCCGACCTTGCTCGCGTTTGCCGCCGCGAGCATGATTTATGTTGCGGTGGCAGATCTCATTCCTGGATTGCATCGCCGTGCGGAATTAGCGGAGACGGCGCAGCAGGTTATTTTGATCGCACTGGGTATCGGGACGGTTTATTTGAGTCACGAACTACTGGATCATTTTATTTGAAAAGAGCGCCGTGCCATGAGCCTCATGGACATTGCCTCGTGGCATGGCATGCTCTGAAAGCCGCTCTGGTATTGCCTCGTGGCGAGATTCTTAGGGGGCATTTATTCAGCAACGGGTTTGAACGGTGCATGAATGCACACTACTTACTGAAGCAAAATTGGCCGCTTACCGGGTCGGCCGAAGCTTAAGCCACTTAAGCCGTACCACCCACCGTCAACCCATCGATCTTCAACGTCGGCTGACCCACACCCACCGGCACACTCTGCCCATCTTTGCCGCAAGTTCCGACGCCGGCGTCGAGCGCCATGTCATTGCCGATCATCGACACACGGGTTAACACATCCGGGCCGTTGCCGATCAGCGTCGCGCCTTTCACCGGATAAGTGACTTTGCCGTTTTCGATCATGTACGCTTCCGCGGCGGAGAAAACGAATTTACCGTTGGTGATGTCGACTTGGCCGCCACCGAAATTGACGGCATACAAACCATTCTTCACCGAGGCGATAATTTCCTGCGGGTCTTTGTCACCGTTGAGCATGTAGGTGTTGGTCATGCGTGGCATCGGGATGTGCGCGAAGGATTCGCGGCGGCCGTTGCCGGTCAGCGGCATGCCCATTAATCTCGCGTTGAGGCTGTCTTGAATGTAACCCCGTAAGATGCCGTTTTCGATCAGCGTTGTGCGCTGCGTTGGGTTGCCTTCGTCGTCGATATTCAGCGAACCACGGCGGTCGGGGATGGTGCCGTCGTCGAGTACGGTCACGCCGGGCGCGCCGACGCGTTCGCCGATGCGGCCGGAAAATGCGCTGCTGCCTTTGCGATTGAAGTCGCCTTCCAGGCCGTGGCCGATCGCTTCGTGCAACAAAATGCCGGGCCAGCCGTTACCGAGCACGACGGTCATGGTGCCGGCGGGCGCGGGTTTGGCGTTCAGATTGGTAATGGCTTGATGCACCGCTTCTTTAGCGTAATTCTGCAACACCGCGTCGGTGAAATAGCCGTAATCAAAACGTCCGCCGCCGCCGGCGGAACCTTGCTCGCGATTTTCGCCCTCTTCGGCGATGACGGTGACAGAGACGCGCGTCAATGGCCGCACATCGGCAGCGGTCAAGCCGTCGCTGCGCGCAACGAGAATCACATCGAATTCCGCAGCGAGTCCGGCCATCACCTGCGTCACGCGCGGATCGAGATCGCGCGCATATTTTTCTAGTTTTTCCAACAGTCGAACTTTATCCGTGTCGGACAAGCTGGCGATGGGATCGTGCGGCGCGTAAAGTTTGCGCGGATGCCCGGATTGCGCGACCGGCATTTTGCCGTCGCCACCGGATGCGGCAATGGCGCGCGTCGCCGAAGCGGCGGCGGTGAGCGCATCGAAATTAATTTCGTCCGAATAAGCGAACGCGGTTTTCTCGCCGCTCACGGCGCGCACGCCGACGCCTTGATCGATGTTGAAGCTGCCGCTTTTCACCTGGCCTTCTTCCAGACTCCAACCTTCGCTGCGACTGTATTGGAAATACAAATCGGCGTAGTCCACCGAGTGCGTCATGATCTGACCGAACACACGGTTCAGCGCGTTCTGATCAAGATTGTAGGGCGTTAGAAGATATTGGCTGGCGGTGTTAAGTAGCGCGGAGGTTTCCATTGAGTTCCAGATTGGGTAAATCGAACAGCGAAACCCCATTATAACCGATGGCCTGGGAGGCAAGCGCGATGCGGCGATTGAACAATGCATTGCCGGGAGCCAATACTGGTGCGGCTTGTAGGCCGATGCTTAAATCTAGCGCCTTACTTGGCGTTGCCGACAAACAGCCGAATTGTAGCCCCAGGCCACCTCGTCATTCCCATGAAAATGGGAATCCATTTAGCGATTGCAAGTCAACATAGATTCCCGTTTTCACGGGAATGAGGGGCTGGCCTCTGGCCACAGAGTGGAGATTCACGCACTAACGCCTCTCTCCTCACGGCTAACTCCTAAACCCTATGGATTGTTCGATGCCCGAGCGCCGGCAAACTCTTACGCAAGTTCGCCTGATAACTCGGATTCATCCCGGCAATCACAATGCCGGAGCCGCGCGACAGGCGATCGAGCACCACGCCCCACGGATCGACGATCATCGAATCGCCGTGGGTTTCGCGGCCCGAGCGGTGATAGCCGCCTTGCGCCGGGGCGATAACGTAGGCCATATTTTCGATGGCACGGGCGCGGATCAGCGCTTCCCAGTGGGCGCGGCCGGTGGTTTCGGTGAAGGCTGAAGGAATGGCGATGACGTCGACTTCCTTCATCGCGCGATACAGTTCAGGAAAACGCAAGTCGTAGCAGATCGATAGCCCGAGTTTGCCGAACGGCGTGTCAACAACAACGATTTTGTCGCCCGCTTCAATGGTTTTCGATTCGTTGAATTTTTCTTGGCCCAGGTCCAGACCGAACAGATGAATCTTATCGTAGCGCGCGACGCATTTTCCTTTATCGTCGTAGAGCAATGACGTGTT
>JANOGO010000002.1:0-1801 GCA_031406045.1 Pseudomonadota bacterium | reverse complement strand
GAACGAATTGTCCGGCGGCATGGCGCGGCGCGTGGCGCTGGCGCGGGCGATTGCGCTGGATCCCAGTTTAATTCTGTACGATGAACCGTTCACCGGGCTCGATCCGATTTCGTTGGGTGTCATCGGCAATTTGATTCGCCGCTTGAACGATGCGCTCGGCGCTACATCGGTGGTGGTAACTCACGATATTCAAGAATCGGTGAAGATCATCGATTATATTTTTCTGACAGCGAAAGGCGAGATCGTAGCGCAAGGTTCGCCGCAAGAATTGCTCGAATCGAGCGATCCGTTCGTACATCAATTTTTTCACGGCGAGCCCGACGGCCCTTCGCCGTTTCACTATCCCGGCAAACATTACACCGATGATCTCGGCTTGAAGGCAGCGCATGGTTGATGGCTTGCTCGATTGGTTTCGCTTAATCGGCGGAAAAACCATCAACGCGGTGTGGCGCATCGGCGCGGGTACGCGCTTTTTTTTCCTGATTCTGTTTTACTCGGGCACCAGTTTTCGCCGCTTCGGTTTGACGATCCGCAAAATCTTTTTCTCCGGCGTATTGTCGACCATCATTATTGTCGTTTCCGGATTATTCGTTGGAATGGTGTTGGCGCTGCAAGGTTATGAAACCTTGCAAGTGTACGGCTCCGAAGAAAAGTTAGGCGTTTTAGTGGCGCTGTCACTATTGCGCGAACTCGGCCCGGTGGTGTCCGCGCTGTTGTTCGCCAGCCGCGCCGGTTCGGCAATCACGGCGGAAATCGGCCTGATGAAAGCGACCGAGCAACTCTCGGCGATGGACATCATGGCGGTGAATCCGATCGGCCGCGTGGTTGCGCCGCATTTTTGGGGCGGTGTGATCTCGATGCCGATTCTCGCGACGATATTTAGCGCGATGGGAATCTTCGGCGCGTATCTGATCGGCGTGGTGCTGATCGGCGTTGACGTCGGGGCATTTTGGTCGCAAATGCAAGCGGCAGTCGATTTTCGCTATGATATCGTCAACAGCTTGATCAAAAGCTTTGTATTCGGCATCGCGGTGACGGCCATCGCAACTTATGAAGGCTTCGATGCCGCACCGACCGCCGAAGGCGTCTCAGGCGCAACGGCGCGCACGGTCGTCACGTCGTCCCTCGTCATTTTGGCGCTGGATTTGATGCTAACCGGATTCATGATGCGAGGATGGAACTAAATGGAACGCAGAGCCGTCGATTTATGGGTAGGTTTGTTTGTCGTCGCGGGATTTATCGCGTTGATGATGTTGGCGCTAAAAGTGGGAAATTTGGGTGCCTATAGCCCGAAAGATGTTTACATCGTCAAGGCGCATTTCGATAACATTGGCGGTTTGAAAGAGCAAGCGCCGGTGCGCAGTTCCGGCGTCGTCGTCGGCCGCGTGGCGGGCGTGCGCTTCGATTCGAAAAAATTCGACGCCGAAGTCACGCTGACCATGGACGGGAAATTTAAATTTCCGACCGATACCACCGCGGCAATCCTGACCTCCGGCATTCTAGGTGAAAATTATGTCGGACTTGAAGCCGGCGGCGAAGAAGCTAATTTAAAGCAAGGCGACGAGATCAAGCTCACGCAGTCGGCCGTGGTGCTGGAAAAAATCATCTCGCAATTTTTATACAGCAAAGCACAAGAACCGGCGACGAAACCAAAAGAATAGTTATTTCAAGTGGTTAAGAATAATGATTGTTAGGCTCGTAAACTTCAACGTTTGCTATCCGTTGATGCTAGTAGGGGCAACTCCCCGCTCAAGAAAAGGAAGGAAACTGTGATTCAATTCGCAAAATGGATGTTCATCTC
>JANOGO010000411.1:0-8118 GCA_031406045.1 Pseudomonadota bacterium | reverse complement strand
GCCGCGATGATTAAATGCCAGCGGCGTTCATTGCGCCGATCTGAGGAGTAGCCCCAGCAAACAAGACCGATAATGCCGACGCAATATGGAATCGCAGTCAGCATGCCGGTCATCAGGTTGGAATGGCCGAGCCCTTTTACTATTTGCGGTAAAAAGAAAACGATGCCATAGCTGGCCGTCACGCTGGTCATGTAAATCATCGCCAGCACCAGCACACGTTTATCGGTCAGTGTTCGCCACACGCTCGTGTGACCGACGATTTCGACCTTGTTTCGCTCGGCGAGTAACTCGCTCTCCAACCATTCTCGTTCGTCTGCGCTCAGCCACGTTGCATCGGCGGGCCGATCGATCATTTGCCGCCATACGACGAACGAAAGTAACACCGCCGGCAAGGCCTCGATGATAAAGACCCACTGCCAGCCTTTCAGCCCAAGAATGCCGTCCATTCCTAGAATCGCGCCGGAAATGATCGCCGCCGCCGCATTCGATACGGGTACCGCGATATACAGCGTCGAAATTACCCGCGCGCGATAAGCGGCCGGGTACCAAGTGCTGAGATAAAAAATAATGCCGGGAAAGAACCCGGCCTCGGCGACGCCCAATAAAAAACGTAACACCAGAAAACTGGTGGGGCCGGTCGCGAACGCCATCGAGCCGGAAATCAAACCCCATGTGAGCATGATCCGGGCGATCCAGCGGCGCGCGCCGACTTTCGCCAAAATCATGTTGCTCGGTACTTCAAATAACGCGTAACCGAGGAAGAAAATTCCCGCGCCCCAGCCGTACATATACGCGCTAATGCCCAGATCCTTGTTCATCGTCAGCGCCGCGAATGCGACGTTGGTACGATCGACGTAAGCGATAAAATAACTCGCGACGATCAGCGGCAACAAGCGCCAGGAAATTTTTAGTACGATGCGTCGCTGCGACTCAGGCGACATGGCTGTGCGGTCGTTGGGCTTTCATGTAACCTCCTTGTGCTAGTCGCAGCTTAGACTAAGGCGGCGGTAGCCGGCAATAAAAGTATCGGTCGCGGATGGGTATCGGTTTCGAGCGCAACTTTATGGGGGAAATAGTATGGGTCCGTTTCAACAAATGCTATGCAAGGTGATTCGTGCCGAAGGGCAGGCGCATTCGGCGCGCACGGTAGAAATTTTTGGTTGGATTATGTTTGCCGAATCGGTCGTGTTGATGCTCGCGCCACATTTTTCTGCCGCGCTGTTGGGCTTGCCGCCGCTGACCGAGCAAGCAGCAAACTATCTTCGCTTAGCGGCGTTATTAGTGGGTGGATTGGGTATGCTCTACATCGTCAGCGGACGTTTGAACGCGCAAGGATTTGTGTTTGCAACATTACTTGATCGCCCGCTCGTGCCGCCCATTATGGCGCTGCTGTGGTGGTTGGGAATTGTTCCCGGCGTGCTTGCAGTATTGTTTGCGTTGTCGGATGGCTTAAGTTCGCTTTGGACCTACTTCGCGTGGCGGCGAGAAAACACCGGCCAAGTCGTCGCGCGTTAGGTTGGGGTGACCTTGCCGCGAGCCGCTACCAGCGTGCGTCGGGGTCAAGGCTCAATACTGTTCGGTTAGCATTCCTGCGAGTATTACTTTTGTTGCCGTCTGCGAATGATCGAAGGCCAAGTGACATGCTCACAAATGCCGCTGAGGCGCTTAAGCCAACAGCATTGAGACTTGACCCCGATGTTTGACCCTGATCGGCGAATACGCGGCGTCGGTTATTTGATTTTGCGGGCGAAAGGCTCGTTCGATAACAACACCGTTTTCGCGTTGCTACGCGACGAACTCGTTGCCATTGCCGAGAAAAAATTGCTGGTGTTGCGATCGGGTTCGGTGACGGCGGAATAAATCCCTGGCAAGCGAATCGAAAGCGCATCAAGAGCCG
Organism: Pseudomonadota bacterium; assembly: GCA_031406045.1. GTDB lineage: Bacteria > Pseudomonadota > Gammaproteobacteria > Burkholderiales > JALYOK01 > JALYOK01. The sequence goes on along the minus strand of JANOGO010000411.1, from coordinate 6,221 downwards.
TGTAGTCACCCTAAGCCGCCCCCGATCTTGTAGAGTAACGCTATTACTTTGTCATCTGGCGCTTGACCTGGCACCATGGTGCCGGGTTTTAAATGAATCCTCAAAGCTATGACTGAGCAACAACACCCATCATTCAAGCGTCAGCCTCGCGACGCCGCAGCGGTAACAGGATGGCTATCGACTGGCCAACTACGCGCGCAGACCGGTTTAACGCGCGGGGCGTTACGGCTGTACGAACGCGAAGGACTGATTTGCTCCCAGCAGCGCACGGCTGCCGGCTACCGTATGTTCAATCGTGAGTGCATCGATCGCGTGCATGGGATTCAAATCGCCAAGAGTGTCGGCTTCACGCTGGCCGAAATCCGTGAGATCCTGGATCTTATCGACGCTAAGAATTTTTCCCGTGCGCGCATGAGTACTGTGCTAAAGCAACGGCTCTCGGTGATCGACGCGCGAATTGATCAACTGCGTTCGCTGCGTAAAGTCATCGCCGCGGCAATACAGAACCCCGACAGCCTGGTCGACCCGGAGTGCGACCTGGTGCGCGATTTCGCGCTCAGCAGCAACGCCGATATTAAGAAGGTAAAAGCATGAGACGTCGAACCTTCGTATTTGCTACGCTCGGCACGGTAGCTGCGTTGGTAGTCGGTTGGGGTGCGATGCCACCGCGCCAACGTCTCCGCGGCTCGAATCCTCTGCCGGTTGGCGCCAACGAAATCGCGTTGAACGGCTGGGTCAAGGTCGCCGCCGATGGCCGCATCACCGTCGCTATGCCGAAAGCCGAGATGGGCCAAGGAGTACATACCGCGCTGGCCATGCTGGTGGCCGAAGAACTGGATTGCGGCTGGGCCAACGTGCGGGTGGAGCAATCGCCGATCGACAAGATCTACGGCAACGTTGCCGGTTTGGCTGAAGGCATCCCGTTTCACCCGCGAGATGAGGGCATGATGGCGCGCGGTACGCGCTGGACCATGGTAAAAGTGATGCGCGAAATGGGTTTGATGATGACCGGCGGCTCCTCAAGCATCCGAGATTTATGGCAGCCGCTTCGCGAAGCAGCGGCAATGACGCGCGCGTCCATCCTCCATGCAGCCGCCAACGCCTGGCAGGTGCCGATCGGTGAACTTAGCCTTGCCGAGGGCATCATTAGCCATGCCAGCGGCAAGCGCGCCAGCCTGGGTGAGATCGTCACTCAGTTAGGCGCCAAGCTCGTACCAATCGAAAAATATACGCTTAAGCCGGCATCGCAGTTCAAAATCATCGGTCAAGCGCTGCGGCGTACTGATGCACTCGCGAAACTAAGCGGTACGGCCGTATTCGGAATCGATATTGCGCCACCCGACATGCTGTACGCCGCAATACGAATGTCCCCGCAACCTGGTGGTAGCGTGAAATCATTCGACGACCGAGCCGCCAAAGCGCTGCCCGGTGTAGCACAAGTGATACGCGTCGACCCGGCACACGGAGGCAGCGGCGGTGTGGCCGTCGTTGCCGATCGTTACTGGCGCGCACGCAAAGCGCTCGACGCGCTCACTATCGAATGGGATGCGGGCGCAATGGCCGGTGTTTCCAGCGTCGACATCTTCAGCAAGCTCAACGCCGCGCTGACGGCGGACAGTGGCTACATGTTTTGGGAGGTCGGCGACACAGACGCTGCCATGGCCACAGCGGCGCGAACGCTTGAGGGCGAATATCAAGCGCCGTATTTGGCACACGCAACGCTTGAGCCGATGAATTGCACTGTCGAATTCAAAGACGGCCGCGCCACGGTTTGGGTTGGCACGCAAGTGCCGGATTTCGCGCGCGCTGCAGTGGCAAAAATATTGGGGCTTGACGAAAAGCAGGTCAACGTTGTTGTCCTTTATTTGGGCGGTGGTTTTGGGCGTCGCTTGGAAGTTGATTACATTGCACAAGCCGCTGCTATCGCCAAGCAATTGCCCGGCCGCGCGGTGCAAGTCTTGTGGAGCCGCGAAGACGATATGCAGCATGATTTCTATCGGCCCGCTTGCATCTCACGCTTCAAAGCGGGCCTCGATAAGCAGGGTAACGTGGTAGCTTGGCAAAACATGTCGGCCGGCCAAGCGATCGTCCCGGTTTATATGCCGCGTAACGCCGGAATGCCGGGTATAGGCCCGGACAAAACCGCGTCCGAAGGCGCATTCGATCAAGCGTACGCGTTTCTCAACGCCAAGATTTCCCACTTGACGGTGGAGTTGCCGGTGCCGATTGGTTTTTGGCGCGCGGTGGGGCACTCGCATCAAGCGTTCTTCAAAGAAAGTTTCGTCGACGAGTGCGCGTATGCGGCGCAGATCGATCCGTTCCAGTTTCGCGCCGCACTACTGCGCGACGAACCGCGTCAATTGGCGGTATTGAAACTCGCCGCCGAAAAATCGGGCTGGGCCGACGCGCTACCGGCTGCTATCGACGGCGCGACGCGGGCACGCGGCATCGCGCTGCATGAATCGTTCGGCGCTATCGTCGCACAAGTAGTCGAAGCCTCGATCGGCGCCGACGGCGAACTGCGCGTACATCGTGTGGTATGCGCATTGGATTGCGGCATTGCGGTCAACCCGAACATCATCAGACAACAGATGGAAAGTGCCATCGTGTTCGGTCTCACCGCGGCCCTATACGGCCAAATTGATATCGAAGACGGGCGTATCAAGCAAAGCAATTTCCACGACTATCAGATGTTGCGGTTGTACCAAGCGCCGCTAATTGAGACATATATCGTGCCCAGCACCGAAGCGCCACAAGGAATAGGTGAGCCCGGTTTGCCGCCGATTGCGCCGGCGTTAAGCAACGCAATTTTTGCTCTAACCGGACAGCGGCTACGCAGTCTGCCGCTCACGTTTGCTTCTTTGTCACAAGGTCGACCATGACGATTTCGCTAAACATCAACGGCCAAGACCGAGCGATCGAAGCGGAGACCGATACACCTTTGCTTTGGGTGTTGCGCAATGATTTAGCCCTGCGCGGCACCAAGTTCGGTTGCGGCATGGCGTTGTGTGGCGCATGCACGGTGCATGTTGACGGTCAACCGGCGCGCGCTTGCGTTATGCCAATAGTGGCGCTCACCGGCAAGAAAATCGTCACCATTGAGGGTGCCGGTGGCGCGCCTTTCGAAGCGGTAAAACACGCTTGGTTAGAGTTGGATGTCGTCCAGTGCGGCTACTGCCAGCCGGGGCAAGTGATGGCGGCAACCGCCCTGCTCATTGCCAATCCAGCACCTACCGATCTCGACATCGACCAAGCCATGTCCGGCAATATCTGTCGCTGCGGAACCTATCCTCGCATTCGCGCGGCCGTGCACGCGGCGTCCAAGCGCTTACGCGTGCAATCAACATGAGTTTCCATCGCGTTCTTGCGGCATTGCTGATCGGCGCGCTCATGCCGTCATCATTCGGACAAGCGCCAACGCCGGCGGTCACAACCGAAGCGCCTTGGCGATTGATTGCGAGCGTTCTAAAGCACCCGCGTTGCCTGAATTGCCATCCCAATACGCAGTTCCCGCGTCAAGGCGACGACCGCCATCGCCATCAACAACTGGTAATGCGTGGCGCGCAAAACCACGGAGTGCCGACGCTACGTTGTAGCACTTGCCACCAGCAAGCCAATTCGGCTGACGGCAAAGTGCCGGGCTCGCCGCACTGGCAATTGGCGCCACTGTCGATGGCATGGGAAGGGCTGGATGATCAGCAACTGTGCGTGGCAGTAAAAGATCGCAGTAAGAACGGCAACCGCGATCTCGATGCGTTGTTGCATCACATGCTCGAAGATCCGTTGGTGCAATGGGCTTGGTCGCCTGGCGCACGGCTCAAGCCAACCGTCGATCAGGCCGAGTTCCACGCCGCGGTGAAAGCGTGGGCAGCGAGCGGTGGCGTTTGCCAGTAATGCGCAAGGGCCGGTTTCAAGACTGTTCATTTAGGGAATGTGTTCGAGTTCTAAGTGAGCCAAACCTAGCGCCATGACGAAATCGGACTAATTCAGCGCTTCTTTAGGTGGTTTTGGCATATGCATTTCGCCGGCGGCGCGCGTGCTGGCCGAGTACCACGCTAAGCCCCACAACCGGCAAGTATATGACCGCATTGCCACGAGCCGCTCCCTGCTTGCCTCGTGGCAATGCATGCCCGGAAAGCCAGTATCGATGAGCTTCTTCCGCACGTGGACAATTAGCAGCATGGGCAATACGGTTTCGCGTTAATTTACTTGAATTCCTCAAAATAGCGGAAATTGAGTATCATAACTTGCGGGCGAAGTATCAATCGGCGAAACAAAACGCCTTTAGCATAGATCGCAAGCGGTGGCGGCTTCGCATCGCCTGAAATTCAACATCGGTTAGATCTATCCACACAGAGGAGACTCAACATGAAATTAAAGATTTCGCTGGCGCTCGCCTTGGGCTTTGCCGGCGGTTTGGCGCAAGCCGCTTCGGAGCTCGTGATCGCCACCGTGAACAACGGCCACATGATCACGATGCAAAAAATGACCAAGCATTTTGAACAAGCCAATCCCGATATTAAAGTTAAATGGGTGACGCTTGAGGAAGGTGTGTTGCGCCAGCGCGTCACGACGGATATCGCCACTAAGGGCGGCCAATTCGATGTGATGACTATCGGTATGTACGAAACACCGATCTGGGGAAAAAAAGGTTGGTTGAAAGAAATCGCAACCGATGCGAGCTACGACGTCGACGATTTGTTGCCGGCAATGCGTAACGGCTTGTCAGTCGATGGCAAGCTTTATGCCGCACCGTTCTACGGCGAAAGCTCGATGCTGATGTATCGCAAAGACTTAACGGACAAAGCGGGCATCACCGTTTCCGACACGCCGACTTGGCCGCAGGTTAAAGAAATAGCATCAAAAATTCACGATCCGAAAAATGGCGTATACGGTATTTGCTTGCGCGGTAAACCGGGTTGGGGTGACAACACGGCGTTCCTGACGACTATGGTGAACACCTTCGGCGGCCAGTGGTTTGACATGAAGTGGAAACCGCAATTGGAATCCAAGCCGTGGAAAGACGCCATCACGTTTTATGTCGATCTGATGAACAAGTACGGACCGCCCGGATCTTCGGCGAATAGCTTCAACGAAATCCTCGCGCTGTACAACGAAGGCAAGTGCGGCATGTGGGTCGACGCGACCATCGCCGCGTCGTTCATCACCGATCCGAAGCAATCCAAAGTCGCCGACAAAGTCGCGTTTGCACAAGCACCGACCATGGTCACCCCGAAGGGTGCGAATTGGCTCTGGGCTTGGGCGCTGGCGATTCCTGCCGGTACCAAGAATGCCGATGCGGCGCAGAAGTTTATCCATTGGTCGACCTCGAAAGACTATATAAACCTAGTCGCGAAGGAAGAAGGATGGAACGCCGTGCCGACCGGCACGCGTAAATCGACTTACGCCAACGCCGATTTTGTTAAGGCAGCACGCTTCGCCGCCGCCGAGAAAAAAGCGATCGACACCGCGAATCCGAACGATTCGACGTTGCCGAAATCGCCCTATGTCGGCGTGCAATTCGCAGCAATTCCGGAGTTTCAAGCTATCGGTATTGCCGTCGGTCAGCAATTGAGCGCGGCGCTCGCCGGCAAAATCTCAATCGATGCCGCGTTGAAAGCATCGCAAAAGGCGGCCGATCGGGAAATGCGCAAGGCCAAGTACTACAAATAAATCGTTATCGAACGAACTGCCGCCCGATGCATCGATCGACATACATCGGGTGGCATAAGTTCGAAATCGTCCCAGCATGTTTCGCCTAATTTAACTTCGCTATGAGCCGCGTTCTGCCTCGCGTGCTACTCGCTCCCGCCGTCGTCACATTATTCGTGTGGATGATCGTGCCGTTGGCGATGACGATCTATTTTTCTGTGGTGAGTTACAACTTGATGCAGCCCGGCGCGCACGAATTCATCGGGCTGGAGAACATCGAGTACTTTGTCACAGACCCCGATTTTTGGCCGGCTATCTGGAATACGCTGGTACTGCTCGGCAGCGTAATTGCGATAACGGTGGTGCTAGGCGTTGCGCTCGCGCTACTGGTTAACGAGCCGTTTCCCGGTCGCGGCATTGTCCGTGTATTGTTGATTTCTCCCTTCTTTGTGATGGCCACGGTGAATGCGCTGCTGTGGAAGCACATGATGATGAATCCCATCTACGGTGTGCTGGCGCAGGTGTGGATATTCTTCGGCCAGGAGCCGGTGGATTGGCTGACCTACCAT
>JANOGO010000408.1:0-2716 GCA_031406045.1 Pseudomonadota bacterium | reverse complement strand
GCCGCGATGATTAAATGCCAGCGGCGTTCATTGCGCCGATCTGAGGAGTAGCCCCAGCAAACAAGACCGATAATGCCGACGCAATATGGAATCGCAGTCAGCATGCCGGTCATCAGGTTGGAATGGCCGAGCCCTTTTACTTTGCGGTGAAAAGTAACACTCGGCGCTCGTCTCGTTGCGAGGCATCGCATAGCTATGTTACTGTGAATGGCACCAATACCAAGAACAGCAAGACGAACAGAAGGCCCAAGGCCAGCCAGCCTAGAGCCCAGCTGCTCAGCGGGCACCGGCAACTACGAGTGCCGGCGTCCTGATAAAACGTGCCTGTATCGGCTGATCCAGGAATACGCCGGTCGCGCGCTCAAGCTCAAGCGCCTCCCCATACATCAAAGGAGATGGCAATCATGACTCAACGTTTCGACGCGATCATCATCGGCAGCGGCCAAGCCGGCCCAGCACTTGCCGCTCGGCTCACGCGCGCGGGCATGACCGTTGCATTCATCGAGCGCGAACATTTCGGCGGCACTTGCGTGAATGACGGCTGCATCCCCACCAAGACCTTGGTCGCAAGCGCACAAGCTGCATTTGTTGCCCGGCGCCATTCGGACTTTGGCGTCACGATCGGCGGTACGATCGGCGTCGATATGCGCGTCGTCAAGGCGCGCAAAGATGCCATCGTCAAGGCATCGGTCGATGGCGTGACAAAGTGGATCAAGGGCATGCCCGGCCTGACGGTTTTTCGGGGTCACGGGCGTTTCGTTGCGCCTCACCGTATTGCGGTGAACGACGAAATACTGGAGGCAGACAAGATTTTTATCAACGTCGGCGGACGGCCCCTAGTGCCCGATTGGCCGGCACTGCAGCAGATTCCCTACTTCACCAACTCCAGCATCATGCAGGTGGATTTCCTTCCCTCGCATCTGATAATCATCGGCGGTAGTTACATCGGCCTGGAGTTTGCACAGATGTACCGGCGCTTCGGCAGTCGTGTGACCTTGGTAGAGCAAGGCCCGCGCCTCATCGCCCGCGAGGACGAAGACATATCCGAGGCGGTGCAGGACATCCTCACGCGCGAGGGCATCGAGTTGCGCTTGAACGCCGAGTGTATCGGCGTGGAAAAACGCGGTGACGGTGTGGTAGTCACCGCCGAATGTGAGAGCGGATCGCCGGAGATCGTCGGCAGCCATCTCTTGCTTGCCGTCGGCCGCAAGCCCAACACCGACGATCTCGGGCTTGACGCCGCCGGCATCGCCACCGACGATCGCGGCTACATCAGGGTCAACGATCAACTACTCACCAACCTGCCAAACGTGTGGGCGATGGGCGATGTGAACGGCCGCGGCGCATTTACCCATACCTCGTGGAACGATTATGAGATCGTCGCCGCCAACCTGCTCGATAACGATTCCCGCAAAGTGTCCGATCGCATTGCCGCCTATGCGCTGTTCATCGATCCGCCGCTGGGCCGTGCCGGGTTAAGCGAGCGCGAAGTGCGCGCTTCCGGCCGCAAAGCGTTGATCGGTAAAATGCCGATGACCCGCGTTGGCCGTGCCAAGGAACGCGGCGAAACCTTGGGCTTTATGAAGGTCATCGTCGATGCCGAAACCAAGCGCATCCTCGGCGCGGCACTGCTCGGTTTGAGCGCCGACGAAGTTATACACTCGCTGCTCGACGTCATGTACGCGGACGCACCCTATTCCGTTATCGCGCGAGCGATGCACATTCATCCGACCGTGACTGAACTGATTCCCACGCTGTTACAGGATTTAAAGCCACTCTAGCCACCCCAGGCTTTGCCGGGGGTGCGGTGAGTTTTCGCCAAACATCAAGCCGTATCGCTTGTTTTGTTATGTACTCATCGCATCAAACCCGCATGATATTGATGCAACGACAACACAGGTTCCATCAACCGGAGCAATCGACCCCCCATGCAAGAAGAAAAGATCAAAGTTTGTGTCACGGAAACCGGGAATTTTCTTGAGGTCGTGATTCTCAATAAGCAAGCCTCTCGTATCGAGGTAGTGCTCGGTGAAGGCAAACACAGCGTCCGTTGCGAACTGCTCCCGACGCGTAGCGAGCTCGCCTATACGGGTCGTGCGATGGGACGCGAGATTGTCTATGCACGAAGCCGAAAACAGGTTCAAGCCGATATCGATCGGGTGAATCCCGTGCTGCGTGATTTTAAGCGGCGCTAGGGAAGCGCTGAATAAGTTCGAGTCTAAGTGAGCAACGTATTATCACGACGAAATCGGACTTATTCAGAGCTCCCTAACAATGCCTTTGCCACGAACCGCTACAGACTTGCCTTCTGGCAATGCATGCCTGGAACGCCGGCCCAAACCTGGGGCCGGCGTTTTTATCAGTGCGCTTATTGGTGAGGAACGAAACCCAACATCGCCGAATCATGTCGAGATGATGGTTTGTTGGGGTTCGCTTCGCTCACCGCCAACCTACGCGTTGAGATGAATCTTGCCACGAGCCGCCCCCCGCCTGGGCGGAATGCTGCATTACGCCGATTCTCGCGCGGCTTTCGCACGCTATTTAACGAGTCGCCACATTAGTTCTCGGCCCTGCGGATACCGAAATAAGTGATCGCAGCCGAGGCAAACGCGCAGGCCGCGAGAAAGTACAAACCCATTTCGAAGCTGTTGGTGCTGTCTTTAATCCAACCGATAATGAACGGGCCGATGTAGCCGCCGAGATTGCCGATGGAATT
>JANOGO010000372.1:0-8240 GCA_031406045.1 Pseudomonadota bacterium | reverse complement strand
CAAATCAAACTCCTTGTTTAACTGTCATTCCCGCGAGAGCGGGAATCCATGTTGATTTGTACAACGCCCCATGGATTCCCGCTTTCGCGGGAATGACAGTAAATAAATGTTGTGCCAAGATCAAGCAATGGCGCGCCTCTTGGCGGTATCTAGCACAGCATTGAAGATGTTGGTGTAACCGGTGCAGCGGCACAAATGACCGGATAACATCTCGCGAACCTGCTGCTCGGAAGGATTCGGCACGCGTTCAAGATAATCCATGCACGACATCAAAATGCCCGCCGTGCAGAAGCCGCATTGCAACGCGTGATGGCGTTTGAAGGATTGCTGTAAATCGTTCAGTAGACCATCGCGATCGGCGAGTCCTTCGACCGTATCAATGTGTCGTCCATCCGCTTGCACTGCCAGCATCAAGCAGGAACGCGCCGCGACGCCATCGATGCGCACCGTGCAGGCGCCGCACACGCCGTGTTCGCAGCCGACGTGGGTTCCGGTGGCGCCGAGTTCGTGTCGCAGAAAATCGGACAGCAACATGCGCGGTTCGGCGTGCCCCATTCGCTCGACGCCGTTTAAGCGCAGCGAAATAGTTGCATGCTCATTCGATCGTATCGGCTTCATGACAGAACTCGTTCAATGACTTTTTTTCCGAGCACGCGCACCAGATGCTTGCGATAGATCGCCGACGCATGTTGATCGTCTTGCGCATCGAGTGATTGCGAATAATCGTGTAACACTGCATCCATATTGTTGCCCGAAACGCCGTGCCAGTATTGGCTCACAGGCCGGTCTTCTACTCCGCCGACCGCAAACGTTACACCTTCTTCATCGGCGACGGCAGCGACGGCCACGATTGCGTAGTCACCATGTCGCATGGAAAATTCGTCGAACGCGAATCGTTGATTGGATTTTGCGATCGGAAAACTAACCGACTCGATTAATTCATCCGGCTCCCTGGCGGTGAGCAATGTGCCGAGAAAAAATTCGTTTGCCGGAACGACTCGCGATCTTTTTTTCGAACGAAGCGAAATTTCGCCACCCAAGGTGAGTAGGCACAACGGCAACTCAGCGCTCGGGTCGGCGTGAGCGATGGAGCCGCACACCGTGCCGCGATTGCGAATCTGGAAATGCGAAATGTGTGGGAACGCTTGGTGGATCAATGGCACTTCGTTTTTGAGTTGCTCGCGCCACTCCGTGGTTGCTTGTGTTGTAGCCGCGCCGATATGTAGCGTGCCATCCTCGGCGCGAATGAAATTCAGATCATCGGTTTGAGAAATGTCGATCAGCACTTGCGGTTGCGTCAGCCGCATATTCAACATCGGCATCAGCGATTGCCCGCCGGCAAGGATGCGTGCTTCGTTGCCGAATTCCTCTAGTGCGCTGATTGCTTCAGCGGCGCTGTCGGCGCGGATGTAATCGAATTTGGCGGGTTTCATCTATAAAGTTTGAGAGGCTTGATGGATGAATCGTGCTTTGCCCTCACCCCTACCCCTCTCCCCGAGGGAGAGGGGATACTCTCCCTTCTCCCTCCGGGAGAAGGGGTGGGGATGAGGGCTTCGCGGAAAATTGAAGCGATCACGTCATTTAACCTTGCCGGTCAACTTCTGCCACCACGGTCGCGTAGGCGGCGCAGAATCTCCCGAAGCAACTTGCCCGAGTTTCTCGAACAACTGCTTCAACACAAACTTCGCCGCGCTCTCGATCATGCGTCCACCGATCGCCGCTACTTTCCCGCTGACGTTTGCGCCGTATTCGTATTGAAGTGTTGCGCCGCCAACTCGTGGGGTAAGCGAGATGCGCGCGCTGCCTTCGGAAACACCCATCGCAGAAATTCCCTTGCCGCTTAACACGAATGACGTGGGCGGATTCAGTTCCGATAATTTCACTTCGACTTGGTAGCGCGCTTTGACGATGCCGATCTTGATCGTGACATCGGCGCGATAGTGATTCTCGCCGATCGCCGTTAAATTTTCGCAGCCGGGAATGACTTGTGCGAGTTTGCTGGGATCATTCAACACCTCGAATACGCCTTCCGGTGTGGCGTTAATTTCGACCGTGCCGGAGGCCGATAACCCACGCCCTTCTTGTCTCGGCATGACTGAATATCCCCTCTGGTGATTGCTCGCAGGCTGCTCGATTCCAATCAGCGCCATCACTTTGCTTGGCGTAAGGGGTAGCGTGACGTCCTTAACGTTCAGCGCATCGGCAACGGCGTTGGCAATACAAACCGGCGTGCTCATGTTATTGCCTTCGCCTAAACCTTTCGCTCCCAACGGGGTAAATGGCGATGGTGTTTCCAAATGCAAAATCGTCGGCTCGGGCACTTCGCAACTGGTCGGCACCAAGTAATCGGCAAACGTACCGGATAAAAAAGCGCCTTCGTCGCCGTAGCGAAATTCTTCCATCAGCGCTGCGCCGACCGCTTGCGCGAAGCCGCCGCGAATCTGGCCGTCGGCGAGCGCAGGATTAAGCAAGGTGCCCGCGTCGTGGGTGGTGATGTATTCGTCGATGCGCACGCGGCCGGTGTCGCGATCGACTTCGACGCCGCAGATGTCGAACACGAAGCCATACGCTAGCGACGTGTTGACGTGCTCGTCGGCATCGGGTGCAGCGAGTTGCTCGGGCGACCAGAATACGGTTTCGCGTAAACCCGCCGATTCACCCGAGGGAACCAGTGCCGGCGCCCAATGAAATCCCGCGGCTAGTCGTCCAAACCCTTGCGATTTCTCGGGCTGCGAACGGGAAAATATTTTGCCGTTTTCGAAGGCGATCAAATGGGTATCGACTCCAAACTGTTGTGCCGCCGCGCGCGCTAACTTGTCGCGTAATTTCATCGCGGCGAGATGAGCGGTTCCGGCCACCGCGCCGGCGAAGCGGCTGGAATAATTTCCTTCTGCGACTGACCATGCATCTTTTTGCGTGTCGAATTCCACGTTGACTTGAATGTCTTTCGGTTGCAATCCAAACACATCGGCGACCACTTGTGCGAGCACGGTGCGATGTCCCTGGCCCGCCGGTGCCGAAGCGACGATGACCGTCACCCCGCCGAGCGGATCGATCGCAACGGTAGCGCTTGAAATCGCGCCGTTCTTCGGCCCGGCCTTGGCGCGCGCCTCCGGCGTCATCACCGTGGTGATGTAACCCATGTTGGAAATCGACGGCTCGACGATGGCGGCGAAACCAATTCCGTACAAACGGCCTTCGCCACGAGCCACGTCCTGCTTGGCTCGCAGCCTTGCCAGCCTGGAATCGCTTGTGCCTATTGCCAGTGCGGCAAGGTAGTCGCCGGAATCAAGTAGGGCGCCTGCGGTGGCACGATAAGGGAATTGATTTTTCTGAACAAAATTGCGGCGATAAACATCGATCAGATCAAGTTTCACTTCCACCGCGATGCGTTGCATCAACCGTTCCAATGCAAAATAAACCTGCGGCCCACCGAAGCCGCGCACTAAACCCGTCGGCGTTTTGTTGGTGAGCACGACGCGATTACGCGCCGCGAGATTCGGAATATCGTAGGCGCCGGTCAGCGCGCCGTGCATGCGATAAAACGTCGCCGGTTCCGGCGCGCGCAGGTATGCCCCGCATTCGTCCATTTGATCGTAGCGTAGCGCAGTGATTTTGCCGTCGGCTTGAACCGCGGCTTCAATCGTCGTATGCCGCGCCGTCGCCGAGGTTGCTGCTGTCAAATGTTCCAAGCGATCTTCGATCCACTTCACCGGCGCGCCGGCCTTGCGCGCGGCCAGGCACATCAAAACGATGTACGGCAAACCCGATTGCTTCACGCCGAAGCTGCCGCCGGAATCGGGCGGCGTGCGATGGCGCAGTTTGGTGCCCGGTACTTTCAGCGCGAGCGCCATCACCGTATGCAGCGAAAACGGCCCCATGAAATTCGACAACACGTCGTAACCATCGTCACCCAAATATTCAGTGACGCAGCCAAAGCATTCGATCGGCGTGCAAGAATTGCGTGGATAATCGACGGTTAACTCAACTCGATGCGCCGCGTTTGCAAATGCTGATTCCGGATCGCCGTATCTAAAACTTCGATCGCTAACGACGTTGCTGCCGACGGCTTCGTGCAACACGATGGTATTTGTTTCGCTGGCGCGAACTACGTCGACAACGGCAGGCAGTGCTTCATAGGTCACGTCGATCAGATCGAGCGCGTCTTCGGCGATGTATCGATTTTCCGCGACAACGACGGCGACCGGTTCGCCGACGTAGCGCACCTTGTCGATCGCGAGCGTCCAACATTCCATTGGTGATTTCACACCGACGACGAAGGGCGCCGACCATTGCTTGATATCGTCGCGCGTTAAGATTGCGCGAACGCCGGGGAGTTGGTTTGCCTTTTCGCTGTTGATCGCGATGAGGTGCGCGTGGGCATGGGGCGATCGCAGAATCGCCGCGTACAGCGTGCCGGGTTTGACGCCGATGTCGTCGACGAATTGGCCACGGCCGCGCAATAGGGCGTCGTCCTCGAAGCGTTCGAGGGATTGGCCAACGTGCGGATTGGTTTGTCGTTTGACGCTAGAAAGGTTAGGTGTTGTCAACGGCGCGTTTTAGCTGTCATTCCCGCGAAAGCGGGAATCCATTTGGCCTTCAAACGTCAACATGGATTCCCGCTTTCGCGGGAATGACAATAGGTTAGGATTTCGTTGCTTGCAAGGAATTTGGCTTGACTAAGAATGCACTGCCGGTTCGATATCGCGCAAATGTAATGGAACTAGCGGATGTGCCATCCGCAAAAATAGTATGAATGTTTGCGATTAGGTTTTCGCGGGCGATACTACTTAGACCGTTCAACGTCGCTTCATCGAGCTCAATCACCACACCATTCGCGCGCACGCGGCAACGTACCGTTTTCGGTTGCAGCGCCACACCGACTATTTTTTCCGTCGCATGAATGGCCTTTAATGTTTCGGCATCAATCGCGATGCCGGTTTCAACGCGGCTGGAAAGACAGGGCGCCGCGGGCAGTTCTGCAACGTCGCCCATGCCCAACCGCCGTGCCAGCGCGCGCACGTCAGCTTTGGCGATTCCCGCTTCGACGAACGGATGCCGGACATGGTGTTGCTTCGCTGCTTCCAGGCCGGGACGGTATTCGCCGAGGTCGTCGGTGTTGGTGCCTGAAAGAATTTGCGCATTCGTTTGTTTTGCAATCGCTTGAATCGCATCGTACAGACTGGTTTTGCAGAAGAAGCAGCGATTGACGGGATTCCTCATATAGTCTTCGCTGTCGAACTCACCGGCGCTGATGATTTCTAGTTGCCAACCATATTGTTGCGCGAGACTACGCACGCGTTGCGTTGCTTCTGCGGGAACGGCTGGGGAAACGGCGTGATACATCGCGACGTTATCGCCGAGGACGTCGTGAGCGACGCGGGCTAAGGTTAGGCTGTCGACGCCGCCGCTGACGGCGACCGCGGCGCGGTCAAATGGCCCGATGATCGCTTCGAGCCGGTGTAACGCCGAATGCGGCGAATTGTGGGGCGGCGCTGTCGAGGCAGAGGTTGCGATGTTCATAGCTCGATATTGTAATCGGTTTGGCTTACGTCAGTACACGAAGCACCCGATACCATCCTTAACGACGAAACCTTCCAATTGTCATTCCCGCGTAGGCGGGAATCCATAGTACCGTTGCAAATTGATGCGCCAAATGGATTCCCGCCTACGCGGGAATGACAATTGAACCGTTTTTGGCTTTTAACTTAAGTCCGCCGCATTCTCAACGCCGTATTAATCTTGTTTGCCGCAGCCTGCAATTCCGGCAGCACTTTTTTGACCAAATCTGCACTCGACGTGCGCGTCACATTGCCACCGATATTCATCGCTGCGATGGTTCGGCCACTAAAAACAATCAGCGGAACAGCGATTGAGCACAGGCCTTCTTCCAGTTCTTGATCGACCAGCGACCAGCCTTTTTTGCGATCGTCGGCGATGATTTTTTTCAAGCGTGAGGGATGGGTGACGGTGCGTTTGGTGAGGGCTTTGAGTTCCGATTGACTCAGCACGGTATCCAACGCTTCGTCATCCAAATCGCCTAGCAACACCCGGCCCATCGATGTGCAAAATGCCGGGAGTCGGCTGCCGATCGAGAGATTGATCGTCATAATTTTGCGCGTCGGCACACGCATTACGTATACGATCTCGGCGCCATCAAGCACCGATACGGAACAGGATTCGTGAACCTTGTCGACTAGTTCTTCCATCGCCGGTTCGGCGAAATCCCATAGCTTCATCGACGACAAATAGGAGTAGCCTAAATCTAAAATACGCGGCGTAAGATAGAACTTGCGATCGTTGGCGGCGACGTAGCCAAGGTACTGCAGCGTTAGCAAAATGCGCCGCGCGCCGGCGCGGGTGAGGCCGGTTCGCTCGGCGACTTCGGTTAAGGTCATTTCGCTGGCTTTGGGGCCGAAGGCGCGAATGACCGACAAGCCGCGCGCGAATGATTGCACGAATTGGTCGTTCGGCGGCGGTAGTTCCTGCGCCTTTGCTGGGCGCGACGGCAATAGCTTAGTTTTTTTTACGGGGACGGTGGTTCGCATGACATTGAGTTTTCTATCCAAACACATGTTCGCATAACGAACTGCGCGCCGCAATCCATGCCTCGCGTCAGCAATAGGCCTGACAGGCAAGCGCAGTGCGGCGTTCCAGGCATGATGCTTGAAGAGGCAAGACGGGAGCGGCTCGTGGCAAGGCTCCTTTTTATTGCTGGGGCAATTGACAGGAATTCAAGGGTGGCGTATCGTTCATATTAAGAACTTCAGTTCGATATACGAACAATTTAATTCGGTAGGAGGAATAAGTATGTCAAGCTACACCACCGTCTTCGGCTCTCTCGATAAGTACGAGAAGGGACGCGTCGAAGTCATCAACGATAATCCGAAGAATTACGCGTTTTCCAACGTCTTCGATATCTGCAGCAAATCCAAGCCCTACGAAAAAATCGTGATGGGCATCAATCAAATTTACGTGCTGGAAGCGATTCGTGCCGAGGGCAATTCGCCGTGGTACAGCGCGGCGCACGATGAGTTTGCGCTGTGCATGGATGGCGACTTGGAAATCCATTTGGTGAAATTGGATCAGCCGATCGTGACCGATCCGGATCATAACGGCGCCGTCAAACTCAATGGTGAACCAGCCGGCAAAAAAATGGGTTGGATGAAATTAAAGCGCGGCCATCAAGGCATGTTGCCGGCGAACAGTGCCTACCAGTTTCGGTCCGTGAAGCCCGGCGTAATCGTGTTGCAGACGACTCTAGGCGATTTATCTGTGCAAAAGTGGGCCGAGATTTGTCAGGCCGCATAAGAGGAGATTGATATGAACGCACCTGCCGAAAATATCCAAGCCCGCGTGACAGGCACTAATAGCCATGGCTATAAAGAATTTAAGCTTGGCGGTTTTTCGTTTTCCCGCGACGAATATTTCGCGCATGTGAAATGGACCGGCAAGAATGGCAAATCGATGAGTCACAGTGCCGATATCGGCAATTTTCTGCGGCCGTTGATGCGCGACGTCGCGTGGGGATTCTTCTACGGGTATGTGAACTTCGACGATGTATTTGGTACCTGCAATAAGTATTCGTCCGTCGACGTTTATGCCGGCGCGTATAACGGCGAGTATCGTAAAGCCGGTGTCGATTTGCTGGAAAATCATCCGACCGACCTCACGCGCGCGACGTTCGTCGACATGCTCGAAGATTGGGTGAATGAAGGCTACGATCCTTTCGCCTCACCGCAAGAAACCGGCACGCCCTACGGTAGAAAACGCGGCAGCAATCTCGATGCGCTGCGCCGCCAACGGCAATTGGCTAAGCGTTGTGTTGGTTTGAAAGACGATTTGGCGATGCGTTCCGATGCCAATGGTTACACGGTCAATCGCGCCTTCGCCGACGTGCCGCAGGACACACCGGAACTGCATCCCGAGCCGGGTTTCGAAAACGAAGTGCATGCGTTTAATTTGTTCGCCTACTTGTCGCGTTCCGACGTGACTTGGAATCCCTCGTTTACCTCGGTAGTGAAATTTAGCTTCTGTTGCCCGACCACAGAGGAGCACATTTTGCCGGTAATCCACGGCAACGATCGCATCGAATGGTTCTTCCAGATGTGCGACGAAATTCAGTGGAATTGCGGCGACAAAAATACCGGCGCGCCGCGCGCTCGCGTCATTATGAAGGCGGGCGACATGGCCGCGATGCCGGCCGATTGCCGCCATCAAGGTTTTTCGCCGAAGCGCTC
>JANOGO010000341.1:0-19453 GCA_031406045.1 Pseudomonadota bacterium | reverse complement strand
TCTTATAAAATCATAGGCGCCTCGGCGTTGAAGTAAATAGGCCAGAAGTTATAGGCCGAATGGCCTAGGCATTAGACACATCAGAATTTGCAAATAGCGCCCCGCCACGGGTGCAACCGGTAGTGCTGAAGACTAACGCTTGCCGTTAATTGCCCGTGTTTGCCGACGGACCTGGTCCGTTTTGTCTGCTTTGCGGAAAACCGTTAAACCATGCAAAAGTGTAAACACGCGCGACCTAGCGCTGTGTTCTACCGGTAATTAAAGGTCGGGATTCCGGCTGGACTGGACGTTCGCTTCCGCAATGCAGGAGGCCGCTAGCATCGGCTTCGATTTTCTCGATGGCTGTTTCGAGAAGTTTGAATTCGATGCTTGCAGCTCACGTTGATGAGCGTCGGCTTCCCGTCTCAACTACCCTCGTGCAGCGCACAACGCAATTTACACTTGTGGCCGTTGGCGCCAGTAAATCATCTAACTGCGCGAGCTTTCGTTTTACGAACCCAAATCAGCCAAGGTCATCTGCTGTTCGCTTCGTTATCACAACCGACTAAACTCTCAGCGAAACCAAAATATGTTGGTCGCGCAATCGCGTTCCAATATCACCGCCGCCCACGCTATTCGGTGCGCCGGCATCGCATTGCATCGGCTGTAACAATGTTTAACAATCTCCAAGCCAAACTTGGCGGTATATTGTGCATCGCGCCATCGCACAATTACCGCAAACGGCGCCAGACATCCAGTCAACGTACTCAAGGAGAGAATAATGGAAAGTGGAATCAACCAAGCCACGCAATTGCTGCACACCTACGGCATCCCTTTGCTTTGGAATTTTCTCGGCGCGATCGCCATTTGGGTGATCGGCGGCTGGATCATTACTGGCGTGCGCAATCTGATCAAGCGCTCGATGGCAGCGAGGAATATGGATACGACGCTGGCGAGCTATATCGACACCAGCGTTGGCGTGTTACTAAAAATTCTGTTGGTCATCGCCATTCTCGGCACGCTCGGTGTTGCGACGACTTCGTTCGCGGCGATTCTCGCTGCCGCCGGCGTCGCGATTGGTTTGGCGTGGTCGGGCTTATTGGCCAATTTTGCTGCAGGCGTGTTCTTGATTTTGTTGCGTCCGTTTAAAGTCGGCGATGCCATCAGCGCCGGAGGCGCAAGCGGCGAGGTGAAAGAAATCGGCATGTTCGCAACGACGTTGCACACCGCCGATAATTTGCGCGTGGTCGTGGGCAACAACAAAATTTTCTCCGATAACATCGTTAACTATTCGGCGAATCCGTTTCGCGGCGTCGATCTGCGCTGCCAGATCGCCCATAGCGTCGATCCGAAAGATGCGATTTCCCGTCTGAAAGCGCGCGTTAGCCAAATCGCCAACATTGAGAAAACACCGGCGCCTGTCGTTGAAATTCTGGAATTTAATGCGGCGGGCGCGATGCTCGTGGTTCGACCGTTCTGCCATAACGACCGCTATTGGCAAGTTTATTTCGATACCAATAATGCGATTCAGGACGTCTGCCAATCCGCCGGTTATCCGGTGCCGGAGACTCGTTCGGCGACGCGTCACGTTTAGCCTTTATTAGAAACACCACGGGATTGAGAAAAGGAACCGCGTAAAATAGCGGTTCCTTTTTCTGCTTCCGCGACATGCTCGTCCTCGGCATCGAAACTTCCTGCGACGAAACCGGTATCGCGCTCTATGACACGGCGTGCGGCCTGTTAAGCCACGCGTTACACACGCAAGTCGCGATGCACGCCGATTACGGCGGCGTGGTGCCGGAGCTGGCGTCGCGCGATCATATTCGCCGCGTATTACCTTTGACACAGCGCGTATTACAAGAGGCTAAAACAACGCTTAAGGAACTCAACGCGATCGCCTACACGCAAGGCCCGGGCCTTGCCGGCGCGTTGATGGTCGGCGCGAGTATCGGCGCGTCGCTGGCCTATTCGCTCGGCATTCCGGCCATCGGCGTACATCATCTCGAAGGCCATTTATTATCGCCGTTGCTGTCCGATCCCGCGCCGAGTTTTCCGTTTATTGCGTTGCTGGTTTCCGGCGGGCATACGCAGTTAATGCAAGTGAGCGATATCGGTCAATACACGTTGCTTGGCGAAACGGTTGACGATGCGGCGGGTGAAGCCTTCGACAAGAGCGCGAAATTATTGGGCTTGGGGTATCCCGGCGGGCCGGCGTTGGCCAAACTCGCGGTGTCCGGCAACGCCGAACGTTTCAAATTGCCACGGCCGATGGTCAATAGCGGCGATTTGAATTTCAGCTTCAGCGGACTAAAAACCGCCGTGCTCACCGTAACGAAAAAAGAACCGCTGGACGATCAAGGCCGCGCCGATCTCGCGGCGTCGACCCAAGCCGCGATCGTCGATGTATTAGTGGAAAAAAGTTTACAAGCCTTATCCGCAACCAAAACAAAACGCCTCGTGGTGGCCGGCGGCGTCGGCGCCAATCAACGTTTGCGCGAGCGATTGACGCGCGCCGCAACTGAAAAAAATCTTGAAGTATTTTATCCCGCGTTCGAATTTTGCACCGACAATGGCGCGATGATCGCGCTCGCCGGCGCGCTGCGCTTTCAAGCTGGCGCGATCGGATCGTTATCGTTCGGCGTTAAGCCGCGTTGGGATTTAGAAACGTTGATGGCCCAAGGCCAGCCCCTCGCCTGACAGCCGCATGGACATTGGCTCGCAGGCCATGCATTGCCGGGAGGCGCATGGGATAAGCGTCGTGGCGCGACATGCCGTAGGGCGGGTACTACCCGCCTTTTCGACCTAGTTGATCGGCGGGTGGGAGGGGCTTGGCCTTGGGCCACCTGCCCTACTTGCCACAAACGTTACATTTCGGGTCTTTGTTAAGCTTAAGCGAACGCCATTCCATGCTCAAGCCATCGAGCATCAAAAATCGTCCGTTCAACGTCTCGCCGCATCCGGTCAACACCTTAATTGCCTCAGCTGCTTGCATCGCGCCGATGATGCCGACCAACGGTGCGAATACGCCCATTACCGCGCAGCGCGTTTCTTCGAATTCTTGGTCTTCGGAAAATAAGCAGTTGTAGCAGGGGCTCGAATCGCTGCGCATATCGAACACGGAAATTTGCCCGTCGAAGCGAATGCCGGCGCCGGAGACCAACGGTTTTTTGTATTTGACGCAAGCGCGATTTACCGCGTGGCGCGTCGCGAAATTGTCGCAGCAATCGAGCACGACATCGGCTTCGGCGATGCGTTGCTCCAGCGCCTCGCCGGTCAAACGCTGAGCCACGGCGACGATTTCGTTATCGGGATTTATTTCGAGCAAACTGCGCCGCGCCGAAATTGCTTTGGCGACGCCGACCGAATCATTGCGATGAACGATTTGCCGCTGCAAATTAGTGAGGTCGACGACATCGCCATCGCACAACGTCAGCTTGCCGACGCCACTGGTGGCCAGATAAAGCGAAGCCGGCGACCCAAGGCCGCCGGCTCCGATAATCAACGCATGAGATTGATTGAGTTTTTCTTGACCTTCTACGCCCAACTCGGACAGCAGGATGTGCCGGCTGTAGCGTAGAAGTTGTTCATCGTTCACAAACGATTAAGTGGCTTGCGGCTTCGAGATAACCGGCAGACCTTTAAGATGATTCAACGCCTGATCCATTTGGTAATCCGGCTTCTCGCCATTCGGGCCTAAGGCTTCCGGCTTCTTCGCCTTATCGCCACCGGCGGCGGATTTTTGCTCCGGCTTAGTTTCGGTTTTCGCTTCCGGTTTAGGTTGCGGTTTAGCATCTTTGTCGGTTGGATTCGACAAATGGCGTTCCAGATCGGCCTCGCGAATGCCGACTTCCGCGCCGGGGGAATTCGGATCTTCGACGATAACATCGGGAACGATACCCTTTGCCTGAATCGAGCGGCCGTTCGGCGTGTAGTACCGCGCTGTGGTCAATTTGATCGCGGTGTTATTCGCCAGCGGCACGATGGTTTGTACCGAACCCTTACCGAAGGTTTGCGTGCCCATCACCGTCGCGCGCTTGTGATCTTGCAGCGCACCGGCAACAATTTCCGATGCAGACGCAGAACCGGCATTCACCAACACCACCATCGGCACCGTCTTGATGCCTTCGGGCAATTTGGCGATGTAGTCATCGCGGAAATTACCGCGCAGGTAATGCTCGCGCGATGCGTTCAACTTCATTTTGGAATCTTCGGTGCGCCCGTCGGTGTAAGTCACGAGCACGTCTTGCGGCAAGAAGGCTGCCGAAACGGCGACCGCAGAATTCAACAAACCACCCGGATCGTTACGCAAATCCAGCACGAGGCCTTTTAGCGTGCCGCCGTTTTTCTTGTAGGTCTCTTGAATAGCCTGGGCCAAATTCTCGCCGGTGTGTTCTTGGAATTGGCTGATACGAATCGAGGTATAACCCGGCTCCAAATCCTTGACCTTGACGCTTTTAACTTTAATCACATCGCGAGTCAGCGTGAAAACCAGCGGCGCTTGTTCGCCTTTGCGCAACACCGTTAATTTGATATTCGTGCCGGGCTTGCCGCGCATGCGCTTAACCGCATCGTTCAACGTCAAGCCTTTGACGGCGGTATCGTCTAATTTGATAATCAAATCGCCCGATTTCATGCCCGCTTTAAACGCGGGCGAATCATCGATCGGCGAGACGACTTTGACGAAGCCATCTTCCATCCCGACTTCGATTCCCAAGCCGCCGAATTCCCCTTGGGTGCCGACTTGAAGTTCCTTAAACGATTCTTGGTCCAGATACGCAGAATGCGGATCGAGGCCGGACACCATGCCGGTAATCGCTTCTTTAATCAGTTTTTTGTCTTCGACCGGCTCGACATAATCGCTCTTAATGCGGCCAAAAATCTCGCTGAAGGTTCGCAGCTCTTCGACCGGCAACGGAGTCGGGGTTGTTTTATCGGCAATAGCGGAAAAGTTCAGGCTGATCAACACACCGATGACCGCGCCCGTTACCACCAAGCCAACCTTTTGCATCTTGCTACTCATGGGAATTATTCTCCGTAGTGATCGTTTTGTCTGCGGTAATACTTTTGAGGTGCAGCAATCCCTTTTCTAGCGCGCTACCCAGGCTAATGGGTCAAACGCTTTGCCACGATGGCGTAACTCAAAGTATAAACCTGATTCCGGGTTCCCGCCGCTATTTCCCACGCTCGCCAGCGTCTCGCCACCTTGCACGCGATCGCCGGTTTGCTTGAGCAGTGCTTCGTTGTTGCCATAAACGCTCATGTAACCACTGCCGTGATCAATCACCGCCAAGTTACCGAAACCGCGCAGCCAATCGGCAAATACCACCCGGCCGGCCGCGACGGCTTTGACTTCCTGCCCTTGCGCCGAGCGGATAAACAATCCTGACCAACTAATTCCGCTATCACTGCGTGGACTGCCAAAGCGGTTGGTTAGTTCCCCGCGTACCGGCAAACGCAAGCGGCCGCGCAGCTTGGCAAACGCGACGCCGTCTAACTCGTCGTCCGGCAAATACTCATTCCGGCCGATTACCGGTGCAGGCTCCGGTTTTTCATTTTTGTTTTGGCGTTTTGCTTGGGCTTGCCGTTTCAGCGCCTGATCGCGCAACGCCGCGCGGCGCGCCTCCTCTTTCTTTTTGATCATCAGCGCGAGGCGCTCGATCAGCTTGGTGAGCCGCGCCTCATCGCGTTTGAGCGTAGTGATTTCCTTGCGATTCTTTTGAATTTCCGCACCGATTTGGCTAAGCAGATGATGCTTTTTCTGGCGTTCTTTTTCCAACTGCGCCTTCTCGTCGCGCTCTTTCGCTTCGACGGCTTTCAACTCCGCGCTTTTCGCTTTGACCTGATCGGTCAGCGCGTTTAATTCCAGCAAATCGCCGCGCAGCGCCTGAATTTCGCCCGCCTGCGCGCGCGCGATGTATTGGTAATAACGCAATAAACGAGAAATTTCCGCCGGGTCTTTGCCGCTGAGCAGCAGCGCCGTGGCATTTTGCGAACTGTGGATGTAGCGCGCGGTGAGCAACTTTTGCAACTGCCCTTGGCGGCGTTTAACCGAGGCTTGAACCGCGCTGCTTTTCACATGCAGTTGGTTCGTCTCCGACCTGGTTTTGCGCTGCTCTTGGCTCAGATTCAACAGCGTGCGGTTTGATTCGCTGATCGCCTTTTCGGAATCCTGCAACGCGTCGCGAACTTCGACCTTTGATTCTTCTTGCTCGGCAAGTTCTTTTTTGAGTTCTTCGATGCGCTCGCGCAATTCTTTCAGCTCGTCGTTTGGCGCAGCAACGCTAGCCAGCACCATCGTAGCGAGTAACAACGCTGCGAAACAATTCGACCAACGCAAAACTGAAAACTTGATTATTTCTTCGCCTTGCCTTGATTGGCGACGGCCTGCTGCGCTTTGGCAATCGCGTCCGGATCGCCGAGGTAATAATGGCGAATCGGTTTCAGGTCGTCGGTGAGCTCGTAAACCAGCGGAATCCCAGTGGGAATATTCAAGCCGACGATATCTTGATCGCTGACATTGTCGAGGTATTTCACCAGCGCGCGCAGGCTGTTGCCATGGGCAGTGATGATCACTCGCTTGCCGGCATTGACTTGCGGCGCAATGGTGTCGTGCCAATAGGGCAAGAAGCGTTCGACCGTATCTTTTAAACACTCGGTGAGCGGCAGCTCCTGCTCGGCGAGGCCCGTGTAGCGCGGATCTTGGCCCGGATAGCGTTCATCAGTTTTTTTCAAGGCAGGCGGCGGAATATCGTAGCTGCGGCGCCAGATTAACACTTGCTCATCGCCGAATTTCGCTGCGGTCTCGGCTTTGTTCAAGCCTTGCAGCGCGCCGTAATGACGTTCGTTCAAGCGCCAGGATTTGGTCACGGGAATCCACAGCAAATCCATTTGATCCAGCGCCAGCCATAGCGTGCGAATAGCGCGCTTTAGCACCGACGTATAAGCGAGATCGAACGCAAAGCCCTGCTCTTTCATCAAGCGCCCGGCTTCGCGCGCCTCGTTCATGCCTTTTTCGGCGAGGTCAACATCGAACCAACCGGTGAAGCGATTTTCCTGGTTCCAAATACTTTCGCCGTGACGCAATAACACAATCCGTTTCATACCGATCCGCAACGAGCAAAACCGTCATTGTACGGGAATCCTGCTAAACTATTGCGCTTTGCAGCGCGGAATAACTTCGTGAAATTTGTCATCGAAAATTGGTATTTGGTTGTCCCCATGATTCTCAGCGGCGGCTATTTGCTTTGGCCGGAAATACAAAAAATGCTCGGCGCCAGCACTGAAGTTGGCACGTTACAAGCCGTGCAGTTAATCAATCAGAAAAATGCCGTCATTCTCGACGTGCGCGAAGCGACGGAATACGCTGGCGGGCGCATCGCGAACGCCAAGCAGATTCCACTGTCGCAATTGGCATCGAAACTTAAAGACCTGGAAAAATTCAAAGAAAAGCCGATTATCGTCGCGTGCCGCGCGGGATTGCGTTCGGCGAGCGCGACCAAATTACTCAAGCAAAACGCGTTTAATCAAGTCTATCAACTCAAAGGCGGGTTGACGGCTTGGCAACAGGCCAATCTGCCCTTGGAAAAACAAGGCTGAGGATATGGCAAAGATAACGATGTATTCGACGGCGATTTGTCCGTATTGCGTGGCCGCAGAGCGATTATTGCGCAGCAAAGGCGTGGCCGAAATCGACAAAATTCGCGTCGACCTCGATCCGGCGCAGCGCGCATTGATGATGGAAAAAACCGGGCGGCGCACCGTGCCGCAGATCTACATTAACGAAACTCACGTGGGCGGATTCGACGACCTCTCCGCCCTCGAACATGCCGGCAAGCTGGAACCTTTGCTGGCGCAATAACCATTTAGGAACCCCATGGCCGATACCCCGCAACAAGCCGAAAACCAACCGGTTTTCGCAATCGAAAAAATTTACGTTAAAGACCTTTCTCTCGAAATCCCCAATGCCCCGGCAATTTTTTTAGAGCGCGATAATCCGCAAATCGATTTGCAAATGCACTGCGAGGCGAATCCGATCGGCGACAACGTTTATCAAGCATCGATCACTGTAACAGTGACGGCGAAGCTCAAAGAGAAAACCATGTTTTTGGTTGAAGCCTGCCAAGCCGGCATCTTCCGCATTCAAAACGTGCCGCAAGAAGAAATCAAAGCGGTATTAGGCATCGGCTGCCCGAATATTTTGTTTCCGTATTTGCGCGAAACGGTTTCCGATGTCGTAACCCGCGCCGGATTCCCGCCGGTGATGTTGAATCCGGTTAATTTCGAAGCGCTCTACCATCAACAACAACAAGCGCAAGAACCGCTAATCATTAAACCGACCACTCACTAAATGCCATTGCGAGCGCAGCGAAGCAATCTCGCTTTTAACCGGTATTGCTACGAAGTAAAACGAGATTGCTTCGCCGTGCTCGCAATGACCAAAGGGTTTGTCGGGCGCGTCGTTTTTCTCTCGTTGATTGCCTTAAACCCCGCATGGGGCGGGGAGTTTCGCTCAGTCGCCGTGAACGGCGCGATTCTCTACGACGCGCCGTCATTCAAGGCCAATCGCCTTTATCTGATCAGCAAGCACTATCCGCTTGAGGTCATCAGCCGTAGCGGCGAATGGACGAAAGTGCGCGATGCCAACGGCGATCTGTCGTGGATTGCGGCGAATCTGCTGACCGATAAGCGCACACTGATGGTGTTCGCCGCTATGGCTGAGGTTCGCGAATCGCCGAATGAAACCGCGCCAATCGTTTTTCGTGCAGAGAAAAATGTCGTGCTCGAACTCGTTGAGTCACCCAACTCAACCTGGATTAAGGTGAAACATCGCGACGGCCAAACCGGCTATGCGCGGCTCAACCAGCTCTGGGGTCTATGAAGCTCGCACTGCTCGGCGCCGGCGCGTGGGGAACAGCTTTAGCGATTTCCTTGGCGCGCGCTCACGAAGTAGCCTTGTGGGCACGCGATTCCGCGCTGGTAGAAACACTTCGCACGACGCGCTACAACCCACGCTACCTACCCGGTTATTCGCTACCGAAAAATGTTCGTATCGACGATTCGTTATCGGCGGTTATCGGCGATGCCGAGGTCATCATCTCTATCGTTCCGACGGCATCGTTGCGCGAAGTCACTAAGCTCATCACGCGCGAAAAAAATTCTGCGCCGATTATCATCGCCTCGAAAGGTTTCGAAACCGGCAGCGGAAAATTGCCCTACGAAGTCTGCGCCGAAACGCTCTCGCCCGACGCGATGATCGGCGTGTTGTCCGGCCCGAGTTTCGCGCAAGAAGTCGCGAAAGGCTTGCCCGCCGCATTAACGCTCGCGGCATTTAACGAAGACTTTGCCGGCGAAACCGCGCGCAAGCTAAACGGCCCGCGCTTGCGCGTTTATTCCAGCAGTGATGTCATCGGCGTTGCGTTAGGCGGCGGCTTGAAAAACGTCATGGCCATCGCGTCGGGCATTTCCGACGGTATGGGCTTGGGCGCCAATGCGCGCGCTGCGCTTATCACCCGCGGCCTCGCGGAAATGGCGCGGCTCGGACAAAAACTTGGCGGCCGCGCGGAAACCTTCATGGGCCTCACCGGCCTCGGCGATTTAGTGCTCACCGCCACCGGCGACCTGTCGCGCAACCGCCAAGTCGGCCTTCAACTCGCGCAAGGCGAATCGCTGGAAATGATTTTGCAGCGACTCGGCCACGTTGCCGAAGGCGTCTATTCCGCGCGCGAAGCTGCCGCCCGCGCCAACGCACTGAAAGTCGATATGCCGATCACGCAAGCGGTCTGCGATGTGATTAATGGCAGAGCATCGCCCCGAGAGGCGCTTGAACGCTTGCTCTCCAGGGAGCCTAAGCCAGAAGCCAGTATTGGCGCGGCTTCTGGCAGCTAAGGAAAAATAGTGCCAGTCCCCTCGCCCTTTTGGGGAGAGGGGTAGGGGTGAGGGGCAAGCGCCCCAATTTCCCAAACAACGAAACAAAAGGAAAACACAATGCCCGACATCATCCTGCATCACTTCAACACCTCGCCCTACGCCGAAAAAATCCGCTTAATCTTGGGCCACAAAAACCTCCCGTGGAAATCGGTGCTGGTGCCGAACATCATGCCGAAGCCGTTGTACACCGCGCTTACCGGCGGCTACCGCCGCGTGCCGGTGATGCAAATCGGCGCCGACATTTATTGCGACACCGCACTGATCGCGGCTGAAATCGAACGGCGTTCTCCGGCCCGTCCGATCATCGGAAATCGAGCAAAAGATTGGAGCGCGCCAATTATCAACTGGCACGACAACTATCTTTTCTGGAAAGTTGCGCGCTACGTCATCGGCCGCAATGCCGACGCGATCTCCGATGATTTCTTGCGCGACCGCGCGAAGATGATGCGCCTGGACCTCACGCCGGACGCCAATCGCGCCAAAGGCGTCGCGGAGACGCCGTACATTTTGAGTCAGTTGCACATCGCGCTCGGCTGGCTGGACGATGCGCTCGCGGCGACCGGATTTGTTTCCGGCGACGCGGTTTCTCACGCAGATTTCGCACTGGTACCAAGCGTTTGGTTTTTGTCGACGCGAGTGAGTGATGCGCCCGCGATGATTGAGTCACGCTTCCCGCGTTTGGCCGATTGGCTCAAGCGCGTTTCGGCAGCGGGTTACGGCGCCCCTGAAGAAATCAGCGGCGAAGCAGCGCTCGCCATTGCTCGCGCGAGTAAGCCCGAAGCACAAGCAGGGGACGCAATGAAATCCGATGAAACGAGCGGAATTTCTATCGGGGATACAGTTTCGATTACGCCGGAGAGTTTTGGGACTGAAGCGGTTAGTGGTGTCGTCGCCGCCATCTCGCCGCACCGGATCACGCTCAATTGGACTGGCGCAGAAGTCGGCGATGTCGCGATCCATTTCCCGCGCTTGGGGTACGTAGTTAGCAAAACTTAAGGAGATGAGCATGATCGATTTACCGAGCAAACACTTGCTAACGTGCAATGTGTTCGCAATTATTTTCGCGCTGATCGGCACAGGATTTGCGCTGTACTCCAGCACTATTTCTGCAGACGAAGGAACAAAAACGATGAAGGTAGTTCGCATTTATACGGGGGCCGACAACCAATCCCATTTCGAAGACCTGCAAATTCCGTTGAAAGATAGCGGCAAAATCGGCTTCATGTCCGAACTAACCAAAGCCACCGGCGTCGTGTTTCGCGAAACCGGCGGCGACTACAACTTTGATTTTCACACCGCGCCGCGGCGCCAATACGTCGTCAATCTCGAAGGCGAAGTGGAAATCGAAGTCGGCGACGGCACCAAGCGCATTTTGCGCGCAGGCGATGTGCTGCTTGCGGAAGACACGACCGGGCAAGGACACATCAGTCGCGCCGTTGCGGGCAAACCGAGGAAGTCGTTGTTTATCACGTTGGACTAAAAATTAAGTGACTGTGTCGAAGGTTTCTCGCCGAAGGTGCTATCGGGGCGATCAACTCGAAGTTTTGAACGATACCAAGAATTATCGGTCGAAATCGAAGTCATATCCCCATGAAATAAGGGCTAATACTGATGAAAAAATTTTCACGTTACTGGAAATCGATACCCGAAACTTTCCGCTTCTTTTTAATATTCGGCGCCATCATGTTCCCAATGCGCTCATCACTCGCCGACTGGAATTTTGTACCTAGCGGCTCAATGAAACCGACGCTGCTTGAAGGCGACCAAATCTTGGTCGACAAACTTGCCTATGATTTGAAAATTCCGTTCACGACGCAGCATGTCGCGCAATGGGGAAACCCGGAACGCGGCGATATCGTCGTGTTTTATTCGCCGATCGATGGCATGCGCTTGGTCAAACGCGTCATCGGGTTGCCGGGCGATACGATCGAGATGCGCGATCAAGGATTGATCGTGAACGGCGCGCCCGTCCGTTACGAAAACATAACGACTGCCACCACCGCGCAATCGGATTTTTTGCACGAACGCGGCGCCCTGTTAGCCGATGAGCGCCTTCCCAATCGCACGCACCCGATTCTAACGTTGCCCCGTGTTGGTGCCATGCGCAGTTTCGCGCAGGTGACGATTCCCGCGGATCACTATTTCATGCTTGGCGATAGCCGCGATAACAGCAAGGATTCTCGCTATATCGGCTTTGTGCCTCGCGATCAGATTGTCGGCCGGGCGAGCCGCTTGTTGATATCGTTAGACGTTCAAAATTTCTATCAGCCGCGATTCGAGCGATTTTTCGCTAAGCTGAATTAGTCTTTTTCATTACTGGCGGAGCGTCGGACGAACTACGCGTTCAGCGCTTTCGCAATTTTGCGTGCGACGGCGCGTGGCGCCAAGCGCGTCGAAAATGCGGTTAATTTGTTTTTGAAACCCGAAATGGCGATCGCCTTATTTTTCATGAACGCCGCGTAGCCAACCTTCGCCACAGCTTCGGCAGTTTCTGCGCCCATTTTGAATAGATTCACACCTTCCATATTTGCCGCCGCAACGAATCCCGTGTGCGTTGGTCCGGGGCACAAGCAAGTGACATGAACGTTTGTCCCCCCTACTTCTTCATGCAGCGCTTCGGTGAACGAAAGCACAAATGCCTTGGTGGCGTAATACATCGTCATGTTCGGCCCACCTTGAAATGCCGCCGTTGACGCGACATTCAATACACCGCCAGTGTTACGCTGAATCATACCGGGCAAAAGTAATCGCGTCAGATGTGCCACGGCGGTGATATTCACCTGAATCATATCGAGTTGGCGCTGCATATCGATTTGCGCAAAGGGGCCGCGTTCGCCGAAGCCCGCGTTGTTCACCAGCACATCGATCGTTAATTTGCGCTCACTTAACGACTTCACTAATTTTTCCGGCGCGCTCGGCTCGGTAAGATCAGCGCCGATCACTTCTGCACGCACATTAGATTTCGAGCGCAGATCGCGCGCCAATTCTTCCAACTTATCGACGCCGCGCGCGACCAGCACAACCGAATGTCCATGTTTCGCAAACTCGCGAGCCAACTCCATTCCAATACCGGACGATGCGCCGGTGATCAATACGGTTTGCTGAGTGTTCATTTTCCGCCTTTCATTGAGGACTTAGCGCTGAGGGTATGCGTACACGCGAAAATTGGCAATCTCTTCGCTCGTCATAGAGATTCGATTATTTTATCTAAAGTCCAGCGAAATAGCTGCTCGCTGCCTAGCCGCGCCGCCGATTGAAAACACTCGTAATTTCCGGAAGGGGAATGGGCAACTATTTTTCCCAATCGCGATGGCGCCTATGTGGACAACCGAGCAAATTGACGGATTTACGTTAACGGGAAATCCACGGGACAGTTCACCGTTGAGATATGAGGTGGAACCGGTAAATATGCGAACGCAAAGGGCTCTGGTGTCACAACCTCCGAGTCAGGTCCGTCCGGTGGCACGGCCAATGTGACGCTAACAATCGAGAACTAGCGCAGCCATAGGGCGAAAAAACGACCATCGCCAGGGCCCGCTACCAGAGCGGCTCACAGGATAGGCCTGGCTGCGAGCCAGTATCCATGAGGCTCCTAGTGATGTTCCTTTGGGTTCACTTAAAGCCAAAAGATTATTCGTAAGTCGTTCCACAGGGTTGACTATCGCAAAGCCGGCCAAGGCAAGCGCTGCACAAGCCGATTATTGGTTTCGCTACACGTTCAAAATTTTATCGTCCGCGATTCGAGCGGTTTTTCGGCACACTGAAATAATCGTTTGCGTCACCACACGCGGCACCCCGCGAGTCCTAAATGCTCCGCCTGCGAACCACTCTCTGGGCTGGAATTAGCCGCGCAGGTGCGCGAACTGTTTCGCTAATTTGAGGCTCTGGCCCTGGTAGTTCGAGTTACTGTCGTGGCCGTATAGCAGCTCGGGCCGAGCCGCCATTCGCTCGTAGCGGAGCCAGCCGACGGTCTGTCCGTGTTCAAGCAGAAACGGAACTTCATGGGAACGCACTTCCAAAACACCTCTGCTACTTCCTGCTTTATTTGTGTCGGCGTTCCAACCAAATCCAGGATCAAAAAAGCCTGCGTAGTGAACGCGGAACTCACCGGCGCGGGTATCGTAGGGCAGCATCTCGGCCGCATATTCGGGCGGCACGGCGATCGCTTCTTTCGTCATCAGAATATAGAACTCATCGGGATCTAAAATCAGCGACGACGTTTTGTGGAAACGAATCGGCTCCCAGAAATCGAGCGGGTCATAATCTCGCCTCTCCAGATCGACTCGTTTGGCGTGTTTCTTGGCGCGATATCCGATCAAATTATCTTCTGCGCCCGCGCCTTCCAAATCGACCGTGAAAGGCAGTACGCCCGTTTTGTGCGACCGTGCCTTTTTCTCCGGCTCGCTAAAATCTACAATCTGGCCTTCGTCGAGAAGTTGTTTCCAATCGGCGGACGTAACGGGTTTCGGCTCCTCGCCTCGGGTGCGCCGGAATCGCAACTGATTCAGGCGGGTGCCGGTTTTCACGACGATGCTGAAGCTTCGGGGCGCGACTTCAATGTAGAGTTCACCTTTGTATCCCTCTCTCACTTGGTCAAAAACCGTGGCTTCATCAGCGATTAAGCGTGTCAAAATATCCAGCCGCCCGGTCGAACTCTTCGGATTGGCGAAGGCGGCTACTTCACTTCTTAAGTCAATGGCTTCCAACAACGGGATGACATAGATTCGCCCCTTTTCCAATACAGCGCCATTTCTGAGATCAATCTTGAAGTCGCTAAAGCGTTCGTCAAGCTGTCGCATTTTTGCCAACACTTTCATTCCCTTGCCGGGCAGAAAGCTCGTATCGACCGGGTAAGCCCAATTCCCAAGCCGTAAATCAATGCTCGCCGGTTGGATTTGGTCATCCTCAATTGGCCGCAGCCCGTCCATAATCTCAACCGCAATAATCTCGCGATCATTCAGCATCTGCTTGATCTTTTGGCTGGGAAGAATGCCGGTGTAGTCACTCGTGCGAACCGTTGCGATCGGCTCCGCGTTGGCCGGCGAATTGATCCTCGTCATCACATCATTCAACCGATTTCTCCTTCATATTTCGCCACTGGAATATTTCATTAGAATAGCGATCAACGACATCGCCTGAATTTTGAATTGTACCTGCCAGGCTTCTCTCGAAACCAGAGTTGCGCTTCGTAATCGACGCTGCACGCACACATCCTACCCTCATTTGCCGCCCAAAAACCCTACCTGCCGCCAAGCCTCAAACACTACGGCCGCCGCACTATTTGCCAGATTCAAACTGCGGCTGTTGGGCTGCATCGGCAAACGTAAGTGTCGTTCCGGCGCAAAGGTCGCCAAAATTTCCGGCGGCAGCCCACGAGTTTCCGGACCAAAAATGAATACATCGCCTGCCGCGAATTTGATGTCGGTGTAGCGCGTCGAGCCTTTTGTTGTCATCGCGAAACAACGGCGCTCGCGCAATTTTTCTGTGCAAGATTCCCAATTCTCGTGAATTTGCATATTCGCGTATTCGTGATAATCCAAACCGGCGCGTTTCATTTGTTTGTCGGTCATGGTGAAGCCGAGCGGCTTGACCAGATGCAACGTCGCGCCGGTGTTGGCGCACAGGCGAATGATGTTGCCGGTGTTGCCGGGAATTTCCGGTTGGTACAAAACTAAGTCAAACATCGTCGAGTTGGGTAGGTTGAAAACTCTCGGGGCGCGTGCGTGCAATCACCCACGCGCTCACGCGAGCGGCGCCGGATTTTTTTAGCGTCTTCGCCAGCTCATTTACACTCGCGCCGCTGGTCATCACGTCGTCGATGATGGCGACATGTTTGCCAGCGAAATTTTCGTGGCAGGCAAATGCGCCGCGCACGTTTTTCGCGCGCGCTTTCCACGGCAGCGTCGTTTGGCTTTCGGTATCGCGTATGCGTTCACAAGCATGCGACAAAAGTACGACGCCCAGCGCGCGGCACAACGGTTTAGCAATTTCCAGCGATTGATTAAAGCCACGCGCACGCAAACGAGCACGGCTGAGAGGCATAGCCAGTGCGGCTTCTGGCAACGGCATGCCGGAGAGGCGCTCTAATAGGCGCTCTGCGAGCCATGGCCCTAACGCCAATTGCTGCGAATATTTGAATTGCTGAATCAATACGTCCACCGGAAATCCATAATCGAACGCCGCGACGCTATCGTCAAACGCCGGCAATTTCTTCACACAGCGGCCACAAATCGCGTTATCCAAACTCGGCAAAGAACAAATTGGGCAACGCGCACTCGCCAATCGCGGCAAATTTTTTTCGCAAGGATCGCACAAAATAGCCCGCTGGCCCGCAGCGCCGCACAAGAAACAGTCCTGGGGCAGTTGCGCATTTTTTAATCTAATGTTTAATTTTTCTAACAAAGCGTTTGACAAACATTTGGCGATGGTTGAGGATTCGATTTAACCACTTTAACCGAACCGCAACGACAATGAATACTGCCGCCGTCGAATTTAAGCGCCTCACGCCCCATCCGAGCAAACCGCGATTTTCCCACGGCGAAATGTTGGCGCTGTTCGATTTGCCGCTGAACGATTTGCTGTTCAAGGCGCACACGATCCATCGCGAAAATTTCAATCCGAACGCGGTTCAGCTTTCGACATTGCTCTCAATCAAAACCGGCGGCTGCCCGGAAGATTGCGGCTATTGCCCACAGGCTGCACGCTACCACACCGGTGTCGACAACCAAGCGATGCTGCCTCTAGAAGAAGTTGTCGCGACGGCGAAGGCGGCAAAGCAAAACGGCGCGCAACGCTTTTGTATGGGCGCTGCGTGGCGCGGGCCGAAGCAGCGCGACTTGGAACCGGTGATCGAAATGATCAAAGCAGTACGCGCATTAGGCCTAGAAACTTGCGCGACGCTAGGCATGCTGCGCGAGGGTCAAGCGCAACAACTCAAAGATGCTGGCCTGGATTACTACAACCACAACCTCGATACGTCGCCGGAATTCTACGGCGAGATCGTCTCGACACGCGAATACGGTGACCGCCTCGACACGCTCAACAAAGTCCGCGATGCAGGCTTGCATGTCTGTTGCGGCGGCATCGTCGGCATGGGCGAAAGCCGCGCGACGCGCGCGGAATTTATCGCGCAACTCGCCAACCTCGATCCGCAACCGGAATCGGTGCCGATCAATAATTTAGCGCAAGTGGAAGGCACCCCGCTATACGGCACCGACAAACTCGATCCGCTCGAATACGTTCGCGCCATCGCGGTGGCGCGCATCACGATGCCGAAATCCTATGTACGCATCTCAGCCGGCAGACACGAACTCGACGCTGGCATTCAAGCGATGTGTTTTTTCGCCGGCGCGAATTCGATTTTTTATGGCGAAAATAAACTACTGACGACCAGTAATCCGGAAGCGGATGCGGATCGGGCGTTATTTACCAAGCTTGGATTACATCCGGCCTGAGCTTTGCGCTTCTGTCCCTGATGCTAAAGCGCCATTAGGGTGCGCTCGCATCGCGCCCCAAACATCTTCCTTGCGTTAACGGCAGTTTAACGGCCTAATAACGGAAGTGCTCACTTCCGAAAAACGGCCGAGAAGATGCCCTATTTGCCGAAATTCACGATCACTGCGAAGGTCGCTCGTTGCTTAATGCGTATAGAAGCGGCGAAACAGGCGGTGCTGGATTTACCGATTCCGCCGTCCGTTCTGGCGACGCTGCGCGAAACAGCGCGGCTTTTCTCCACTCATTATTCCACCATGATCGAGGGCAACCGGCTGACGCAGGAACAGGTGTCGAAGGTGATCGAAAATAAGCAGCACTTTCCAGGCCGTGAGCGCGACGAAAAAGAAGTGCTCGGCTACTACGCCGCGCTGGAAAAATTGGTACAGCTTAGCGCTTCGCAAAGCGCCGTTACCGAAACGCATATTCGAAAGCTGCACGCAATGGTGATGGCCGAAGGCCGCAAAAAGGTCAAGCCCTCGCCGTATCGCGCTGGCCAGAATGTCATTCGCGATAGCCGTAGCCGTGGCATTGTCTATATGCCACCTGAAGCCAAAGACGTGCTGAAGCTAATGACGAAAATGGTCGCGTGGGTGACTGTTAGCGAACACCAGGAATTACCTTGCCCGATTCGCGCCGGCATCGCGCATTATGAGTTTGCCACGATCCATCCTTATTACGATGGCAATGGCCGCACGGCGCGGTTACTGACCACGCTTATTCTGCGTTTAGGTGGCTATGATCTGAAAGGCTTGTATTCGCTGGAAGAATACTACGCTCGAAGTCCTGGCGCATATTACGATGCGCTCACCATCGGCCCATCGCATAATTATTACGAGGGCCGCGCCAAAGCGGACATCACCAATTGGGTGGAATATTTCTGCGCAGGAATGGCGGATAGTTTCGAGAGTGTCAAACGCCGCGCACAAGAAGCGGCCGGCAGCGGGGCGCAAGATCGCTCCCCGGTGCTGCGCCGCCTTGACCCGCGCAGCGCAAAGCACTTGAATTATTCCGCGATAGGAACACGATTACGAGCCGCGATATCGCCGGTCTGTTTGCAATCTCGGAGCGCGCCGCGCGCAATTTGCTTAGCGCATGGGTAAAGAATGGCTTTCTGGTGATCGCTGACCCAGCGAAGAGAAGCCGGAAATATGAGTTGGCTACAGATTTTCAGGCAATTCTAAAATAGTCGTTGCCTCACGAAAGCAAAAATTTAAACACACTCGCAATGCAACCGACGGCGAAAGGAGTGACCGGGCTTGTAGTTCACGGATTGCGCCGAGAATCCGCGAGAGTGGGTTTTCGGTAGGCAGACATGAACTTGGCGACGGCATTTATGCTACGTGTTTTTTCGCTGATGCGAATTCGATTTTTTACGGCGAGAATAAACCACTGGCGACCAGTAATCCCGAAGCGGAAGCCGACCGAGCGTTGTTTGCAAAATTAGGGTTGCATCCAGCTTAATCTTTGCATCGCTATTTGCGACTCTGGAATCGGCAGTCAATTCTATTTAAGCGCGTGATCGACGCGACGCGGCTGGAATTTAGTTTGGAGGAACAGCGAGCGAAACCTCACCTCTTTTACGCAATCGACTGAGGTTGTGTAAAAACGTCGCTCAGAATGGGCGACAAAAAAATCGACCTCACAGAATCGCGTATGCGCGACGATCATCGACCAGCGAAGGGTTTGAGGTACCCTATTTTTGATGAGGCGATAATGTTTTTAGAGTTTTTACACGACCTCGACTCCTAGCGGAAATAGCATTGCGCAATGCAACAAAACAGTAACCGCACATTGCCGACTTAGTGTGAATTTCGAAGCCGCCGTTCGCGAACGGCGGCTTCGCGGCGGCCTCGTGAGTCCGAAAAATTAAATCGTTGACCTTATGCTGAAGTTAGTTAAATGATCGGGAGGATAATCCATTTTTGATTTTAGTCCCGCCCGTGAGCCCCATCATTAAGATACGTCTTACGGCCCGAAATTATCGCAGCGTATATGTGTCGAAGCGCTCCCACCATGTTTTGGTCTGCCAGTCTTTCGTTTGCCCGTTCTTTTA
>JANOGO010000340.1:0-3108 GCA_031406045.1 Pseudomonadota bacterium | reverse complement strand
GCCTGTATTGGCGCGGCCGATACTGCTCATGGACCATGAACAGCGTAAACGTTGGCGTTGTAGGGTGGATCAATCAAAGCGGCTCCACCGTGGCGAACAACGTTCGCCGATTTTTTTAGCCCATGGTGGATACGCTGCGCTTGATCCACCCTACCTTTGAAGGACGGTTCATGGAAAGCGCATGCGAAGCAATCTCGTCTTTGCGAATTTAGCACCGTTGAGATTGCTTCGTCGGGCGGTGCCCTCCTTTCCATGACAATATTGATGGCAATAATCGTGACGGAAAATAAGATTTAAATGGATTACGCCGGCGTCGTTTTTCTTGAAATCATCTACATGATCGCTTTCCTAGTGCTTAGCAGCGCGGGGTTAGCCATCGTATTCGGCATGATGCGCGTCATCAATCTTGCCCACGGCGAATTCGTCATGCTCGGCGGTTACACCACGCTGATGTGCTCCAAAGCCGGCATTAATATTTACTTCGCGATGCTGATCGTTGCGCCAATTGTTGTCGGGCTAATCGGCCTTATCGTCGAGCGTTTAATCATTCGTTTTTTATACGGCCGCATGATCGATACCATGCTTGCCACTTGGGGCTTGAGTTTATTTTTAATCGGCGCGGTGACGATGATATTCGGCAGCTCCGCCGTTAACGTGCCGACGCCGATACCCGGCTATGCTTTGGGCAGCTACCAAATGGGCGGCTACAACTTATTTATTATTTTTGTCGCCATCGCCGTGGTCATCGGCCTGTGGCTGGTGTTGCGCTACACGCGCATCGGCTTAATCGCGCGCGGCGCGATGCAAAATGCCGACGTCGCATCGTCGCTCGGCTACAACCCGAAAGTGGTCTACATGATTACCTTCACCGCAGGCGCCGCCTTAGCGGGCTTGGCCGGCGGTGTGCTCGCTCCCTTGACCGGTTTGCTGCCCACATCCGGCGGCGCCTACATTGCGAAAGCTTTTATTACGATCGTGACCGGCGGCGCGGCGGTGATCGCCGGGACTCTGTCGAGCTCCATTATCTTTGGCGTGATTAGCCAAGTCGTGTCGTTCGCGTCAACGCCGGTGATCGGCGAAATCGCCATGCTTGCACTCGCAATCGTCCTACTGCGCTTGATGCCACAGGGCATCACCGGCCGATTCTTCAAAAATAGCACATGATCACCGCCTGGCGTTCCCTCGGCGGTGTGCGTTGGGGCTGGTTCATTGCCTTCGCGTTAGTGTTGTTATTGTGGCCGTTGGTTTACGACACGCACACGCCAACGGTGCTGCTCATTTGGGCGCTGTTCGCGTTGTCGCTGGGTTTCATGTGGGGCTACGCCGGCATCCTGAGCTTCGGCCATTCGGCCTATTTCGGCCTCGGCGCTTACACTTACGCGATCTCCGCGGTGAATATCGGTGAAAGCACGCTACCGCTCCTACTTTCGATTCTCATACCCGCGATCGTCGCCGCCATCATCGGCGCGATGATGTTTTACGGCCGCATCAGCGACGTCTACATGGGCGTGATTACCCTGGTCGTCTCGCTGATCATGTTCAAATTCATGAACGCGACCGCCGGCGATCAATACGTGATTGGCGATGCACGCCTCGGCGGTTTCAACGGCATGCCGGGATTCCCGACCTTGAACGTCCCCGGCGCACCGCACATATCGCTGTGGGGTGTGCCGACTTATTACGTCTGCGCCGTCTCATTGCTCGGTTGTTATTTGCTATGCCGTTGGATTTTGGCGCGCTCCTTCGGCCGCGTGTTACTCGGCATTCGCGAAAACGAAACGCGCGCCGAGTTACTCGGTTATAACGTGCCCGCATGCAAGACCGCGATCTTCACCATCAGCGCCGCGATGGCCGGCCTGTCGGGCTGCTTCTTCGCGAACTGGGCGGAAATCGTCACGCCCAGCGTGTTCAGTTTGCAAACATCGTCGGACGTGATTATCTGGACCATGGTTGGCGGCATCGGCACCTTGATCGGCCCGATCCTCGGCGCGATGGCGCTGGGCATGGTGAAACTCTTGCTCGGGCAGCAAACATTGATCAATAATTTTCTGGTGTTCGGCACGATACTGATCGTGGTCGTGCTGGCGATGCCGCGCGGTGTCGTTCCTTCGATTGCACATTGGTGGGGAAATCGCACGCGCCGCAGCCGCGCGCCGAGCAACGGCGGCCGCGCGCGGCGTCGCTTAACCGTTAAGCCGGCGGAACGCTCATGAGCGGCGTGGTCGAAACCCATGAATTGACGATGCGTTTCGGCGGGGTGGTAGCCGTCAACAACGTCAATTTCAATTTGCGCGAACGCGAATTGCGCTGCCTGATCGGCCCGAACGGCGCAGGCAAAAGCACCTTCTTCAAATGCCTAACCGGGCAATATCAACTCAATCACAGCAACGGCCGCGTGTTCATTCGCGGCAGCGATGTCACCGGTTGGCGCGCGCACGAGATCGTGCGGCTCGGCGTCGGCATCAAAACGCAAGTGCCGTCGGTGATGAATGGCCTCACGGTCGAAGAAAATCTCTGGCTCGCGGCGCGCCGCATCCATGGTTGGAATGGCACCAATGGCGCGGCAGAAGAAATAATTGCCGAATTGCAACTCGGCGAATTCGCCAAGCGCTTGGTCGGCGAACTCGCTCACGGTCAGCGTCAATTAGTCGAAATCGGCATGGTGTTGGTGCAAAAACCGTGGCTGGTGCTGCTCGACGAACCCGCCGCCGGCATGACCGGCGACGAAGTCGATCGCCTCGCCAAAGTGATACGCCGCATCAACCAAACCGCATCGGTCATCGTGGTCGATCACGACATGGAATTCGTACGCATGTTGGGCTCGAACGTAACGGTGTTTCATCAAGGCGCGGTGTTGATGGAAGGGCCGTGCGATCAGGTGTTGAGCGACGAAAAAGTGCGCGAAGTGTACATCGGGACGAGAGCTAAATGAGCGCCATCGAAACAAGTTCCGAGCAAACGCCGATCGTATTGGATGTGCACGATCTGCGCGCCGGTTACGGCTCGGTGCCGGTGTTACATGGCATTTCGTTTGCGTTGCGTGAAGGCGAAGCGCTTGGCGTGGTCGGCCACAACGGCATGGGCAAATCGACGTTGCTCAAAGCGCTG
>JANOGO010000266.1:0-4745 GCA_031406045.1 Pseudomonadota bacterium | reverse complement strand
TTGCGCGCCTTCACCGAGCCGGCGAGTTGAATCGCGCCGGAGAATAGCAGTAATTTTTCTGTGAGCGTGGTCTTACCGGCGTCCGGGTGGGAGATGATGCCGAAGGTGCGGCGGCGCGCGACTTCGCGGGCGATCTGCGCGCTGGGTGCGTCGGCGGTGATGGTTGTTTCGGGGAGTGCGGACATCGGATTGCTGCAAGCGAAAGGGAATGGAGTTTACCGGAGATGGGGGTGGGACGCGAGTTTACACATCCCTTTGTAATTCCCGGATCTCAGTGGCAAGGGTTGTTGTTTGGCTCCCTCCCCTTCAAGGGGAGGGTTGGGGTGGGGATGGGTCAAACTCGCTGCATTTCAAACCCATCCCCATCCCCGCCTTCCCCTTGAAGGGGAAGGAGTGCGCTATTTTTTCTCCTTAAGCCTTGGCGCATGCGCACCCACGGTCTGCAACAATTGCGCAAACACCTTAGGCGAACCGCAGACCAAATTCCCGCTTTCCATGTAATTCTCGGTGCCGTCGAGATCGGCGACTAGGCCACCCGCTTCGGTGATCAGCAGGGCGCCCGCAGCCAAATCCCACGGCGCTAAACCTAGCTCCCAAAAGCCGTCGAAGCGCCCGCTCGCGACCCATGCCAAATCCAGCGCCGCCGCACCGGGGCGGCGGATGCCGGCGCATTTTTCCGTGACGGAGCGAAACATCGCCAAGTATTGATCCAAATTCTGCAGATCGCGAAACGGAAAGCCGGTGCTGATCAACGCGTCTTTGAGATGCAATGTTTTACTGACGCGCAGGCGTTTATCGTTGCAATAAGCGCCGCGCCCGCGCGTGGCGGTGTAGAGATCGTTGCGATTGGTGTCATACACGACGGCTTGGGTGATGACGCCTTTTTGCACCAGGCCGATAGAGACGCAATACTGCGGCACGCCGTGCAAAAAATTGGTCGTGCCGTCGAGCGGATCGATAATCCACTGGTATTCCGAATCGGTTTTGCCGGCCGCGCCGCCTTCCTCTGCTAAAATTCCGTGATGCGGATAAGCATCCATCAAGATGTCGACGATGGCTTGCTCCGCCGCCTTGTCCACTTCGGAGACGAAATCGTTATGGCGTTTTTTGGTGATGGTCAGCGCGCCGACGTCGAACGACGCGCGGCTGATGATGCTGCCTGCACGGCGCGCGGCCTTGATGGCCGTGTTCATCATGGGATGCATGGACATGGTGTGATTGCCTGACGATGATTAAAGATCGAATAACGCAGTGCGCATTTTAATATGAACGATGTTTCTCCGCTCGCGAATATCCGTGTCGTGCTGTCGCACACTAGCCATCCAGGCAATATCGGCGCGTCGGCGCGAGCGATGCGCACGATGGGTTTGCGCGAGCTTTATTTGATTAACCCGAATCGTTTTCCTGGGCCGGAAGCAACCGCGATGGCAGCGGGTGCGGATGATGCATTGGCGAATGCGATCGTCTGCAGCAGCTTAGAAGAGGCGTTAGCAGGGACAACGTTTATCGTTGGCCTCACCGCACGCAAACGAGATTTATCGCACGAAATGGTTTCCGTTCGCGATGCCGCAGCGCAAATTGTCGCGGAGGCGAGCAATGGCAAAGTAGCGGTGCTTTTTGGCACGGAAATGTCGGGCCTGAGTAACATCGAATTGGATCGCTGTCAGTTGCTGGCAAACATCGCTGCCGATGAAACATTTTCATCGTTGAACCTAGCCGCGGCGGTTCAGGTGACGGCCTACGAGCTGCGCCAGGCCTCGTTCTCGGCGATTTCCTCGCAGAAAAAAGCATTCCCACTCGCCGATTTCGAACAAGTCGAAGGCTTCTACGGCCACCTCGAAGAAGTCATGTACGAAACCGAATTTCTCGATCCGATGCAGCCCAAACGCCTGATGCGGCGGCTGCGGCGGCTTTTCGCCCGGGCTCGCCTGGAAAAGGAAGAGGTCAATATCCTGCGCGGCATTCTCCACGCGGTGCGCAAAAAGCCGTTAGAATGAGTTGAATTAATCCCTAACCTATCCCATACTTAAAAAAATACTATAAGGAAATCAAGGATGTTTAGACGATTGCGGGAAGATATCGCGATGGTGCTGGAGCGCGATCCCGCCGCACGCTCGACGTTCGAAGTCTTGACGCTTTATCCCGGCGTCCATGCACTCGCGCTGCACCGCTTGGCCCATGGATTGTGGTTGGCCAATTTCAAATGGACCGGCCGCTGGGTTTCGCAGTTCGCACGTTTTCTCACCGGCATTGAAATTCATCCCGGCGCGACCATGGGCCGCCGCGTTTTTATCGATCACGGCATGGGCGTGGTGATCGGCGAAACGGCGGAAGTCGGCGACGATTGCACCATTTACCAAGGCGTCACCCTGGGCGGCACGACGCTGCACAAGGGCAAGCGCCATCCGACGCTCGGGCGTTTTGTCACGGTCAGCTCGGGCGCAAAAATTTTGGGGCCGTTTACCGTGGGCGACGGCGCGACGGTGGGCTCGAACGCGGTGGTGGTCAAAGAAGTGCCTTCCGGCGCGACGGTGGTCGGCATTCCGGCGCGAATTATCAAAATGGCCGACGATACCAACCGCTACATTGGCGCGAAACGCGAATTTGTGCCGTATGGCGTCGGCAACGACGAGCAGCGTATCGAGCCGGTGCTTGCATCGGCACCCATCGAGCCGGAATTAAAGATCGAACGCCAGCCGGAAATAGTTAAGCCGCCGGAAATCGCGCCGCCGGTGATGAGCGAGCGGTACTTGGAAATCGATAGCCGGATCGATAATGTATTGAGCCAAATCACCGAGCTTGAGGAAAAGTTGGTTGAGCAGCACGCGGCTAATGAAGTGAAGTCCGGCGAGGCGGCGGCACTCGATGAAACTAACGCGAAGTTAGGCAGTCGAAATGGATGATATTGAAATTTCCCGATTTGCCGTAATATAGAGAGTGTAAACGTTTCCTTGACAACAACTTATGATCACATTGACCAGCAGCGCCGCGCAACACGTACAAACCGCTCTTAATAAGCGCGGTAAAGGTGTGGGCTTGCGCTTAGGCATTCGCAAATCTGGTTGCTCCGGCTGGGCCTACAAAATCGAGTATGCCGATGAGCAAACGAATGATGATTTGCGCTTTGACAGCAATGGCGTCGCGGTGTTGGTCGATCCCGAAAGCCTGCCGTTTTTAGAGGGTACCGAAGTGGATTATCGCCGCGAAGGTTTGAATGCGACATTTAAATTCAATAACCCAAACGTCAAAGATTCCTGCGGTTGCGGCGAAAGTTTTACCGTTTAAGCGCGATCGTTAACGCAAAAAAAAAAGCAGCTTCGGCTGCTTTTTTTACGCCTTGCCAGAAGGCAATCGCCATGCGCCTCGCAGGGCATGCATGGCTGCAAGGCAAGCAGGGTGCGGCGTTCCAGGCAACGATCGAAAAGCTATTTTTCGGCATACAATAGTGCCCTACAGGGAAGAACAAAGACTATGGCTATGATCAACGCATTCGAATTGACTCGCGAATTGCTGCGCTTTAACACCATCAACCCGCCCGGCGACGAGCGCGCCTGCGCGGAACACATCGGCAACTTGCTGGAAAAACACGGCTTCACTTGCGCCTATCACGAGTTCGCCGAAAAGCGCACCAGCCTGGTGGCGCGCATCGGCACGAGCAACGGCAAGCCGCCGATTTGCTTCACCGGCCACATCGACATCGTTCCGCTCGGCAATACACCGTGGAAAAAAGATCCGTTCGCCGGTGAGTTGGATGGCGGAAAATTATTCGGCCGTGGTTCGAGCGATATGAAAAGCGGCGTCGCGGCGTTTGTCGCGGCAGCGGTTAAGCTGGCGGACAAGCTGAAGCATTCCTGCGGCGTCGTGTTCATCATCACCGCCGGCGAGGAGCGCGGCTGCCAGGGCGCCGATCATTTGGAAAGTTTGCATCGCCAATTTGGAATTCTCGGCACGGCGGGCGCGATTGTCGTCGGCGAGCCGACCGGCAATTATCCCTTCGTCGGCCACAAGGGCGCTTACTGGCTCAACGCCAAAACCCGCGGCATCACCGCCCACGGTTCGATGCCCGAGCTTGGCGACAACGCAATTTACAAAGCGGCCAAGGCTATCGCAAAATTGGAGAAATACGAATTCACCGCGCCATCGCATTTCATGATGGGCAAACCGACGCTCAATGTCGGCACGATTCACGGCGGGCTTAATCCCAATTCGGTGCCCGACGAAGTCATTACCAGCATCGATATTCGTACCATCCCGAATCAAGATCATCAAGAATTACATCGGCATTTGCAGCAGACCTTAGGGCACGACGTAGAGCTAACGACGGTGATCGACGTGCCGAGCGTGTGGACCGAGCCATCGCACGCGTGGGTGCAAAACGTGTTCGAGATTTGCGGCAAATATTTGAACGAACGGCCCCAAGCGCGCACGGCCAGTTACTTCACCGATGCGGCGGCACTACGAAAAGCCTATGGCGGACCGCCGACGATTGTTCTCGGCCCCGGCGAAGCGGCGATGGCGCATCAAACCGATGAGTATTGCTTTGTCAATAAAATCGAAGCGTCGGTTTCGATGTATGAAGAGATTATGGCGAAGTGGTGTGGGGTCTAGTGTAGTGTTGCAATCTTGAGTGAACTTATTATGATCTCGCGGCTCCAATGTTTTACTGTCATTCCGATGTGGAGAACGCCCGTGCGAGTTGCCCCCGAGATTGTACTGACGAGTGATGAGCGCGCTGAGCTGTTGAG
>JANOGO010000227.1:0-11880 GCA_031406045.1 Pseudomonadota bacterium | reverse complement strand
AGTCATTCCAGAAACCGTCTCAATCCATCGCAGCGTTGATGCGCAAACTCAGTTTCCGCACGCGCCTCGTCTTCGACTACTTGCGCATGACAAAGAACTCGGCTCCCACGACATGCGGTTCTTGAGAACAAATTTACCGTGTGGTGCGCGTTGTGCGCGGCGCGCGGCGGCGGCGATCGCGCTCACGAGTAATCGCGCTTTGCGTCGCGCTGACACGATCGCGCGCGCAGTGACCGAATCCATGCCGCGCCGCTCGACTTCGCGGCCGATTTCGGCATACAGCAATCGCGCGGCGTACATGCCCGGCCGGCATGACGTCGGCAAGCGGCTGATGCCAAGCTCGGCGCGCGTGTATAGTTCATCGGCCACGGCGAGCAGACGGCTCACAACGCTCGCGAGTGCCGGGCTAAATGCTG
The DNA here is from genome assembly GCA_031406045.1 of Pseudomonadota bacterium. GTDB lineage: Bacteria > Pseudomonadota > Gammaproteobacteria > Burkholderiales > JALYOK01 > JALYOK01. The sequence goes on along the minus strand of JANOGO010000227.1, from coordinate 11,464 downwards.
GCTGCGCCAACCACGCTTGCGGATCGATGCCGGCCTCGCGCAGCCAAGCGAGCGGCAAATAAAGTCTTCCCATGCGCGCGTCTTCGCCGACGTCGCGCGCGATGTTGGTAAGCTGCATCGCCACGCCCAAATCGCAGGCGCGCGCGATGGTGTCCGGTTCACGCTCACCCATCAGCAGCGCCATCATTGCGCCAACGGTGCCGGCGACGCGCGCAGCGTAGTCTTGCAACTCAGCGATCATTTCATATTGCCGACCCGCCGCATCCCACTGAAATCCATCGAGCAACGCTGCCGGCAACGCGCGCGGAATCGCGTAGCGATGCACGACACTGGCGAACGCTCGATCGACCGCGTCATCATTGGGCCGCGCGGCATAAACCGCTTCGAGGCGCGCATGCAACATCGCCAAAGCTGCTGCGTGATCGTCGGTCAAATCGATCGCATCATCCGCGATTCGGCAAAACGCATACAGCGCCGTCGCGGCATCGCTGATATGGCGCGGCAACACTTTCGACGCCGCGTTAAACGTGCGCGAACCGCCGCGCAACAACGCGCGGCAGGCGTCGAGATCGCTGCTGCTTAAATATTTTTGTTCAGGCAAAGACCGCTGCATCAGGCACCACCGTATCAAGAACACGCGCCGACGATAACACGCCGGGCAACCCGGCACCGGGATGGGTTCCGGCACCGACCAAATAAAGACGATCCACTTCTTCGCTACGATTATGCGGGCGAAACCACGCGCTTTGCATCAGCGTCGGTTCCATGCCAAATGCCGCGCCTTTAACTGACGACAACCGATCGTGGAAATCCTGCGGCGTTAACAGCCGCGAGGAAATGACATTCTCTTCCAAGTTAGGCAGAACGGTTTCAGATAAATGTTGTGCGATGATTTTCCGGTAAGGCTCGGCGCGCTCGCGCCAATCGATGCCGCTGTCCAAATGCGGCACCGGCGACAAGACGTAAAACGCATCGCAACCCGGCGGCGCGAGCGACGGATCGGTCGCGGTAGGGCGATGCAAATAGAGGCTGAAATCGTCGGCGAGAATCTTGTGCTGAAAAATATCAGCCAACAATTCGCGGTAGCGAGGGCCGAGCAAAATCATATGGTGCGGCACGTCTTCGTAACGACGTTTGACGCCGAAATACCACACAAACAAACTCATCGAGTAACGCGCGCGATCGATGCGCTGATCGGTCCAACGCTTGCGCACGTGGCTCGGCAGCAGGTAACGATAAGTCCACGCCGAATCGGCGTTAGAGACGACGATGTCGGCCCTAATATTTTCGCCGGAACGAAGCCGAACGCCGGTCGCTGCGCCATTCTCGACGTGAATCGCCGACACTTCTTCATTGCAGCGCAGAACGTTGCCCTGCCCTTCGATCAAACTCACCAGACCCGACACCACGCGCCCCGTGCCGCCCATCGCGAAATGCACACCCCAGCGCCGCTCGAGAAAGGCGATCAGACAATAAACCGACGTGGTGCTGAAGGGATTGCCACCGACCAGCAACGGATGAAAACTCAGCACCCTACGCAAGCGTTCGTCTTTGATGTATTTCGCGACCATGCCGTACACCGTGCGATAACTTTCCAGACGCACCAGATGCGGCAACACCCGCGCCATGTCTTTCCAAGAACCGAATGGCACGTGACCCAGTTGCTCGAAACCGATCCGGTAAGTGGCCTCACTCGCTTGCATGAATTTCTCGTAGCCGGATAAATCGCCCGGTGAAAACCGCGCAATCTCGGCGCGCATCGCTGCCGCATCGCCTGTGTAATCGAACGTTGCACCATCGTCGAAACGAATGCGATAAAACGGGGCGATCGGCCGCAGGTCAACATCATCGGCAAGCTTGCGGCCGCACAGTTGCCACAATTCTTCCAGCAAGAACGGCGCGGTGATGATGGTCGGGCCGGCGTCGAAGGTGAACCCGTCTTGGCGGTAAACATAAGCGCGGCCGCCGGGGGCATCGAGCTTTTCCAGAACGGTGACGCGATAACCACGCGCGCCAAGCCGCACCGCCGCGGCCAAGCCGCCGAAACCACTGCCGATCACCACCGCGTGGGGTAAGGGCGATCGCTGCGACTTTGCGATAAATGGAATCGGCTCGGCGGGCAACATGGCGTTTGAAGTGTAACACTGAGTTTATAAATCGAACCAGTCCCGTCGCGTGAGTTGATGCTCGCTGAAACGATGATGCGCGATGCGCACCCCACGCGCGATTTATACATCGCGCCACGAGGCAATACCAGCGGGGCTCGTGGCAATGCATGCCCTGGAAGCCACTATCCGCGCGGCTTCTGGCCACGAATGTAGGGTGCGCGACGGTCGCCCCACCCCATGATCAGGACATTCGTAATCGACAACTCAAATCGACCGATTCGCATGCAGGAATATTCGGATAAAATTAAAGCCCGCCCAACCGGTGACCAATAATATTGTCTCAATAAATTGCCAGCGCCTATGCAACGTGCCCTAAAATTCCGCGGCGACATTGAAGGGCTACGTGCTGTCGCGGTCGTGCTGGTGTTGGCGTTCCATTTTGGGCTGCCACCGGTAACCGGTGGATTTATCGGCGTCGATATTTTTTTCGTCATTTCCGGTTTTCTCATTACATCTTTTTTGGCGAAAGAAACCGATATTTGGGCGCCGCTGAAGAATTTTTACATCCGGCGCGCCAAGCGGCTTTTGCCGCTCTTTGTCGTATTTTCCGTTGTAACGACGATCGTATTTACCTTCGTATTACTTCCCGAGGATTTCATTGACTACCTTAGAAGCCTACGATCGGCCTTAAGTTTTCAATCGAACTATTGGTTCGATGCACAAGCAAAAAATTATTTCGCGGAAAGCGCGCGGCAAATGCCCCTGCTGCACACTTGGTCGCTGTCGATTGAATGGCAGTTTTATATTTTCTTCCCGCTGGCTTATTTGTCGGCAAAATCGATATTGAAGCCCCGTCAGTTGTTTGGGTTACTGATTTTTGTCACGCTGGTTTTCACCGCTGTTTCCATTTGGAAGACGCGAGATTCCAGCAACGCGTACTACCTCACATCGTCGCGAATTTTTGAACTACTGATCGGATCCTGCTTAGCTCACCTCAAACCAACGCGATGGGAAGCCGTTGGCAAAAAATTAGTTTTTCCTGCGATCATTGCGCTGGGCTTGTCGGCAATCGCATTGAATTCGATCTCGGTTTTCCCCGGTGTTCGTGCGGTAATCGTGTGCCTATTCACTGCGGTTCTGATACTTTTCGGCGATGGCAATCGCTTGCTCTCTTCAGCGCCGCTTAACTACATCGGCAAGCGATCCTATTCAATTTATCTATGGCATTGGCCATTCGTTGCGTTTTTTGCGTACATGCAAATCCCGCTCTCGCTTGAGCTTTCGGCCATCGCAATCGCCGCCACATTGTTACTCGCCCATTGGTCTTATTCATTTGTCGAGCAACCGTTCCGGCGATCGCCATTGGGCATTAAAACCACCATTGGGTATTGGTTTGCAGCGCCATTAGTAACTGTTTTAATCGCACTCTGGATTACTCGCAATCATGAAGGTTTTCCTCAACGCCTAGGCGCCGAATCGGTTTATGTGCATAACGCGATATCTCCTAACCTGCGCAATAATCAGCGGCAGTGCCACGATTTCACCGGCCAAAATATTGAGGAATGTTCGTTTGGGTACCGCAGCGCTAAAACAAAAGCGCTACTCATCGGCGACTCGCACGCGCGACACTATTGGTGGTTTATCGATGTGTTGGCGAAATCGGCAAAGGTCAAGGTCGTTGGATTAACCGACCGAAATTGCTTGGCGATACCGGATCAGGAGTTTTCGGACATTGATTCCAGTTTGGCATTCTGCGTAGCAGCTGCGGCGAGAAATTCTGAAATGATCCGGAGTCAGACTTTTGATTTTGTCATTATCGGCGAACAATGGACCCGATATGCCGCTGAAAAACTCGATTATTTGGATAAAGCCATTGAGACGATTATCGCGAACCGCGCTATTCCCATTATCTTGATGCAATTTGCTACGGACGGAAAAAACAAAAAAGAATGCTTTTTCGCGCACATCAAGTTCCGAACTGAATATCGCAACGAATGCGTCATCAATCAAAGCAATTCCTACGCGCTCGAGGCCAAAACCCACGTTAACGCTTTATTCGATCGGATACGCAAAAAATATCCGCAGGTCATTTTTATTGATCCGCAGTCCGTTCAATGCGAACAGCAACAATGCGCCGCGGACATCGACGGCGTGGCTATTTATGACGACGCGCATCACATCAATGGTTTCGGCTCAACGGCTTTTGCACAGCGCTATGTTGAACGATTCGGAAATCCTTTATCACGCGGCCTCATGCCGCGGTAAGTTGGTTTGTATCCGGTTGAGTTCGTCTTCCAGTTCGCGCCAGAGTACGCGAACTTTTTGCAGATTGTCGAGCTTGACATGGCCGAAGCCACGAATCTTTTCGGGCAGTTTGGCGAGCTCCAAGGCTGACTTCAGATTCTCATCCGACAAGCGTGGTAATAGCGCTTCTATCGAGGCTTGATATTCATCGATAAGCTGCCGCTCCATTCGCCGCTCCTCGGTTTTTCCGAAAATATCAAAGGCACCACCGCGCAGAAATTTCAATTTGGCCACCAGCTTAAACGCCGGGAGCATCCACGCACCGTAGCTGGCTTTACGCAAATGACCATTCGCGTCGCGCTTGGCGATCATCGGCGGCGCGAGATGAAATTTGAGTTTGTAGTCGCCGGCAAACGTCGCTTTTAGTTGTTGCTGAAAACGCCCATCGGTGTACAAGCGCGCGACTTCATATTCATCTTTGTAAGCCATCAGCTTAAACAAAGATTTCGCCACCGCCTTAGCCAGCGCATCGCTTTTGTGCAACTTGGCTTCGGCTTCGCGCGTCTTTTCAACGAGCGTTGCGTAACGAGTTGCGTACGCGACATTTTGATAGTCGTTAAGAAATTCGACGCGCCGACGCACCAGCGTGTCGAGGCTCTGCGGCATTTGCACCACGACCGGCGAGCTCGGCGTGGCAACTCGTTCAATTCGCGCCAGGTCGACTGCCGCGCGCCGGCCCCACAGGAAAGCGCTTTTATTCATATCGATCGCGACACCGTTTAACTCGATCGCGCGCTCCAACGCTGCGAAGCTCAGCGGCACCAGCCCTTGCTGAAACGCGAAGCCGAGCATGAATAAATTGCTCGCGATCGCGTCGCCGAGCAACGCGGTCGCAAGCCTTGTCGCATCGACAAAATGCGCGCGGCTGGCGACGGATTCATCGATCAATGCGCGCACGGTTTCGGTGGGAAATTGCCAGTCAGGCTGTTGCGCGAAATTTCCCGGCGGCTGCTCGTGAGTGTTGATGATCGCAACGGTTACGCCGGGACGCGTTTTTGCAATCGTCTCCTGCGCACCGGCGGTCAACATATCGCAACCGAGTATCAGATTCGCCTCGCCGGTGGCGATGCGCTGGGCGTGAATGGCCATCGGCTCCGGCGCGATACGCACGTGCGAGGTGACCGAGCCGTTCTTTTGTGACATACCGGTCATGTCCAACACCGACACGCCCTTGCCTTCCAGATGCGCCGCCATGCCGAGCAGCGCGCCGATGGTGATGACGCCGGTGCCGCCTATGCCAGTGATCAGAATGTTGTATGGCCGGCCGTCAAGCGTCGTCGATTGCGGCTCCGGCAGCGCGGGAAAATCATCGTTCGGCGCGCTAAGGCCCGACTTTGATTTGCGCAGTTGCGCGCCTTCCAGCGTAACGAAGCTCGGGCAGAAACCTTCGATACAAGAATAATCCTGGTTACACGCGGATTGATCGATACTACGTTTGCGGCCGAACTCGGTTTCCAGCGGCAACAGCGATACGCAGTTCGACTTCACGCCGCAATCGCCGCAGCCTTCGCAAACCAGTTCGTTGATGAACACGCGCGCCGGCGCTTGCGGATATTCGGCTTTCTTGCGGCGGCGGCGTTTTTCCGCTGCGCAGGTTTGATCGTAAATCAGCACTGACACACCGCGAACCTCGCGCAATTCGAGCTGCACGGATTCCAACGCCGTGCGATCGTGGAGCGTGACAAACGCTGGCAATTGCGCACGGTCTTGGTAGCGTGACAGATCCTCGGTGACCAGCGCGATCCGCTTCACGCCCTCGGCCGCCATTTGCTGCGCAATGATTGGCACGGTCAGCGTGCCGTCAATCGGCTGGCCGCCGGTCATCGCGACCGCGTCGTTGTAGAGGATCTTATAAGTGATGTTGACGTTTGCCGCCACGGCGGCGCGAATCGCTAAGTGTCCCGAGTGAAAATACGTCCCGTCGCCTAGATTGGCGAAGACGTGATCAAGCTTGGAAAACGGCGCTTGCCCGATCCAGGGTAGCCCTTCGCCGCCCATTTGCGTTGTGCTCTGAGTGTGCTCCGGATAAATGAACGTCGCCATAACATGGCAACCGATGCCGGCCAACGCAATGCTGCCGTCGGGCACTTTGGTCGAGCGGTTGTGCGGACAGCCCGAGCAATAGTAGGCCGGCCGAACGGGCGTATTCACCGCTTTGCTTAACACTGCGTCTTTCGCTTGCAAAAACGCCAGCCGTGCTTTGATCAAATCGCTCTGATGAAATCGCCCGACACGCCCGGCGATTACTTGTGCGATTTGGGCTACCGAGAAATCGCCTTTCGGCGGCAGCAGCCATTGCCCGCGCGGATGCGCCCACTCGCCGTGTTCGTCGAATTTGCCGATCACGCGCGGGCGCACGTCGGATTGCCAATTGTAGAGTTGCTCTTTGATCTGATATTCGACGACTTGGCGTTTTTCTTCAACGACCAAAATTTCTTCGAGCCCACGCGCGAACTCGCGCACGCCGTCCGGCTCCAGCGGCCAGGGCATGCCGACTTTGAACAAACGAATACCGATTTCGCCGGCGTTTTGTTCGGTGATGCCCAACTCTTCCAATGCTTCGAGCACGTCCATGTAGGACTTGCCCGATGCGACGATCCCCAAACGCGCGCGCGGCGAATCGATGGTGATACGGTTTAGCTTATTCTCGCGCGCATAGGCAATGGCTGCGTAAATCTTGTAATCCTGCATCAAGATTTCTTGTTGGCGCGCTTGTGCGGAGAGCAAGCCATTGAGCAAGCGCGAGTTCAGTCCGCCTTGCGGCATCACAAAATCCGCCGGCAATTTAATCTGCAATGCGAACGGATCGGCATCGACCGAGGCCGACGATTCCACCGTGTCCGCCAAGGCTTTAAACGCCACCGCACAACCGGAGAAACGCGACATGGCGAAACCATGTAGCCCAAGCTCTAAATACTCCTGCACATTGCAGGGATAGAGCACCGGAATCATCGACGCGGCGAATAGGTGATCGCTCTGATGCGGCAGTGTCGACGAGTAGGCGCCATGATCGTCTCCCGCCACGAGCAACACGCCGCCATGTTTCGCAGTCCCGGCAAAATTCATGTGCTTGAACACGTCGCCGCAGCGATCGACGCCGGGGCCTTTGCCGTACCACATCGCAAATACGCCATCGTAGTCCGACGGACCGATGAGATTCACTTGCTGCGTGCCCCACACCGCGGTCGCGGCGAGTTCTTCGTTCACGCCCGGAACGAATTTAATATGGTTCGCTTCGAGGTGTTGTTCTGCCTTCCACAGCGCTTCGTCGAGCCTGCCCAGCGGCGAGCCGCGATAGCCGGAAACGAAGCCGCCGGTGTTGAGTCCGGCCGTTTGATCGCGCAAGCGCTGCATCAGCGTCAAACGAACTAGCGCTTGCACGCCGGTCATGTAAACGCGTCCGCTCGTGGCGGTGTATTTGTCGTCCAACGTAATTGCATGCATGTTCATCTCCTTGTAGAGGCGCACTACTCGGCCCGATCGCCCTCGTGAGGCGTCGGACCGATGATGGCACCGGCGGCCGGTATGCCGACGGTGTCGTTTGCAAGGCTGCCGGGTCAAGAATGGACCCTACAGCGAGGATTTGATACTAACGCGAGCGCTACAGAAAAAGTTTCTTAATTTTTTACAGATATGGCGTTGGATTAGAATAATTTTCTATTGAAAATTATTTATACAAAAAATAATTTACTAATTGCGATTTTATGTAGTTATTTGTCCTGAAAAAATTGTATCAAGCCGGAAGGCAATGCCAGCCTGCCTCTCAGCAAGGCAAGCCCTGAGAGGCAGCACCCATAAGCCTCTTGGCGATGCCATCGGTTTTATTGCGCGATCGGTAAATTTCTTATTAAGGTCACAATTTCTTTCGGACGTTCCTCATGCGCGAGGTGCCCCAATCCCGGCAACGACAACAGTTTCGCCGACGGTAACAAGCGCCGAACGCGTTCCGATTCGGCCGGCGGCACGGTGCGGTCGTTCTGGCCCACCACCAAGGTTAGCGGCACTTTGAGCATCGGTAACTCGCGCTGTATCGGTTGTAGATCCCAATTCGCCATCATGCCCAGCGCCGCAGCGGCGTGCTCTGCGTTTCTGATCAGGCGGCTATAGAGCGCCATGCCGATCGGATCGATTTTCGATCCGGTGCCGTCGATCAATCGCTGCACGACGGCGCTATCACCCGCGCGCCACGCGAACAAACGCGGCACGAGCGGATTGGCCGATAACAATTTTGCCAGCGGGGAAAAAAATTGGCCGGCTAAACCGCCTGGCGGCAAGATCGCGCCGTTAATGCTGATCAGCGCGCGCGGCTCGATGGCGCGGTCAAGACACATGCGGATCAAAATCGCCGCGCCAGCGGAATGGCCGACGGCGATCGCCGGACGCAATCCCAACGCGACTAGTAAACTCTTTAATGCACTCGCCATGCCCGGCAGCGATAGTCCTTGCGCCGGCGGCGTGTCGGTGAAGCCGTGGCCGGGAAGATCCGGCGCGATTACGGTGAAATCATTCGTTAGCATCGGGAAAAGATCGCGCCAAGAATGAGTCGCCCCGCCGGTGCCGTGAATCAACAAAATGACCGGACCGGCTCCCGCTTGCTGCACGTGCCAGCGCAACCCCGCTGCTTGCACGAAACGGCTCGCCGCGTAGTTCGGCCAATCGCGCCCGTCGCGCGCCCAATCGAGCCGGTTACTCACGATGAGAATTTAACCGCTTGCGAGATTGCCATGCTGTCGGCATAAGGCAATGCCACATAGCGCGCGCCCATTTCCGCCGCTAAGCGTTGCGCGCTGGGTTGCGGTTGCGGCGATGTATCGACTAATAACGCCGTCAACTCCGCCGCACGCAATTGGCGCGCGGCGTGCAACGCATGTTCCTCGGCAAGCGCGCGGCCCGGCCTGCCGTCGCGAGCAATGTTGGCGCGACCATCGGTCAAGAAAATGATGACAGGCAATTGGCCGCGGCGCCGCGTCGCGTCGGCTAAATTTGTTGCCGCATCAATTCCCAACGCCAGCGGCGTGCCGCCGCCACCGGGTAAACCGGCGAGGCCATGCTTGGCGCGCACCAGCGAGCGCGTCGGTGCCAGCAACAGTTCTGCCGTGCGGCCGCGAAACGAAATCAGCGCAACGCGATCGCGTCGCACATAACATTCTGCCAGCAATAATTCCACCGCGCCTTTTGCTTCCGCCAAACGATGCAATGCCGCCGACCCGGACGCATCGACAACGAAGATGCTGGTGGTCTCGCTGCGTTGTTTAAAACGGTTGATGCGAAAATCGTCAGGCCTAACGTGCACGCCGATCTGTGTCGAGCCGCGTCGACGCAACGGCTGCCATGGCGCTGCGGCGCGCAGCGTCTCGACGATATTGAGCCGCGCGCCGTTGCGCGGCCGGCCGGGGCGAACACCGGCGGGTCGGCCACGGCCCGAGCCGATCTGCGACGCGCCGGCGCGGCCTGCGGAATTCGCGCCGCCACGTTTTAATTTGTCCGCACTCAACGCCAACAACAAACCAGCGGGAATCGCCGCGACTGCCGCATCGAGCACTCGATCCGGCAAGGGTTTATCCGGCGCCGGTTGCTGTTCGTCGTCGTCTGGGTTTTGTTCGGGTTCGGCGTTCGCTTCATTTTCGCTGGGCTGCTCGTCTTGCTGCTCGGGCGGCGCGGGAATTTGCGTTGCCCGCGACGCCAGCACCAAGCGCGCGGCGAGCGCCGCGTCGGCTTCCGACACTTCATCGCGATCGTCCAGCGCTGCAGCGGCGCGCGCTGCGCGCAGCGCAAACTGGCTCGCGCGCAGCGAACCGATCCCTAATGCAAACGCGGTCGTGCACAGCGCTTCAACGATCGCCGCACTCACGTTCACTTTCGATAACTTCGCGCGCGCCGCCAAAATATCGTCACGATCGATCGGCAAGGCAACCGCATCGCGAATAGACACGTGCGACAGATCGAGATGAAACGCCAGACGATCGAGCAGCGCGGCCGGCATCCGCTCATCGTCGGCGATGCCTTCATCGAGCGCGATCACACCGAATTTCGACGCTACGCGTAATGCGAATCCATCGCGCTCAATCGCCACCTCGCCTTGATCGAGCGCTGCGCCAAGACGCACAGCAGTCGCGGCGCTAAGCCGTTCGGCCATCGCAACTATCAATACTCCGCCATCGGCCTCCGCCAGAATGCCACGCTCGGCAACGGGCTTGCCGGCGCGAAGCGTGGCCGCTAAATCGAGACCACCGATGAGACGATCATCGCTGACATTAAGAGGGACCCGGCGCAGCGGCGAGTCCGTGCAAGCGCGCACGACGTCGAGCCAACAATCGCGAACCGGGCCGGGTGCGGCGCGCAATGCAACGCCGCCGAGCCCGCTTGGATCGACTGCGAACAATACCGCGGCAAGCGCCGCATCGGCTGCGGGCGACGCCGAATTCACGCGCCCAATACCTCGGCGACCGCGCGCTCGACACGCACCGTGGAACCGGCTTCATCGAGTGGATTACGCCTTAATCGATGGCGTAGAGCAGCAGGCGCGATGCGACGCAAATGATGGTCGGTAACATCGCTGTCGCCTTCTAATGCAGCGACGGCACGCGCCGCGCGCATTAGCGTCAACTCACCGCGTAGCCCATCGGTGCCAAGCGCCATGCAAAGGCGTGCCGCTTGCTCAAGCACCGCGTTAGATGTTTGCACGGTATTTAAGCGCTGCCGCGCGGCGACGATTTGGCGACGAATTTTATCGTCGTGTTTTTTCCAGCGTCCGATAAATTCATTCGGCTCGCGCTCAAAATCGTCACGGCGGCGCACTACTTCTATTCGCGTTGGTAAATCCTCCGGCGTTTTAATTTCCAGCGACAATCCGAAGCGATCGAGTAACTGCGGCCGTAGCTCGCCCTCCTCTGGATTGCCGCTGCCGACGAGCACAAAGCGCGCCGGATGGCGCACGCTCAAGCCCTCGCGCTCGACGACGTTTTCGCCGGATGCCGCGACGTCGCGCATCCATCGCTTCTTGCGGCACGGTATAGGTATCGGCCCCAGTCCAGTCAGACCTGCCCCGACCA
>JANOGO010000198.1:0-4355 GCA_031406045.1 Pseudomonadota bacterium | reverse complement strand
AGCGCCTGCGGCAGGAATTCCTGGATCACCAGGACCTCCGCGGCTTCGATATCGATCAGATCCTGGCGCGCGGCTTTCTCGAACTGCTGGATCGAGTCACGGCGTTGCTTGAGCATCTTGTCGAGAATGATCAGCACGCGCGCGTCGTCGAGCTCGATGCGTTCATCGACCTCGACGCGTTTGATATCAGACAGGATCAGCCGGATGGCTCCCAGGCGCTCCTTTTCGTGCGCCCGCATGGCCGCCTTCATGGCCTCGGTGAGGCGCGACTTGAGAGTGGCTTCGCTCATGCAGCGGTAACCGGCTGAATCGCGGCGGCGATGCGACTTGGATGGTGACGTCCGATGTAAATGTCGTTGCCTATGTCGATAGCCGCAATCCGCTGTCGCCCAGCTTTAAGCGTTAATTGTTATAGCGGCCGCACGCAAACGCGGCCGAGCTTCACTACCTCCTCCCCTGTTCCCGGCCCCCTTGTGGGCCGGTTTTTTTACTTGGGCACCGCGGAATCGCTATCAGAAAGTAGATAAAGGATGATTGGCGGCGGAATATCAATTCCATCATCGCCCGTCACAAAAAATTGAACGCCGGCCTGTTCAGCCGTTGCGACGTGAATGGCATCGGGGGTCCGGAACTTTAGCGTTTCCGCGCGTAACTCCGCCGCGCGAACGAGAATTGCGCGATTGATCGGAAGCGCTTTAACAAAACGCTCGAATAGATCATTGTAAGCAACCAATAAGGACTCATTCTTATCGCGAATCGGATGAACTAATGCCTCTGTTAAAGCAAGCTCGCTGGTTACGAATTGTGCTTCGGCAGCAATCGCTTTCTTAAAAAAAAATTCGAGACTTTTCCTAAGTGCCGCCGAGCCTTCGGTCATGTAAATCAGCGCGTTAGTATCAAGGTAAACCGAGGCGCCACGCGCGATATCTACCATGCGTCACGTTGAGCATTAAGCGCAGCATCAATATCTGACTTGGTTCGGGCTGCGGTACGTTTATTGCGCAAGAAATCTAAAATGCTCGATGTTGCACCCTTAGGATCGCTGATGCGCTTCGGCCGCAATAAGATACCACCTTCGTAAACACTCGCCTCCAAATAATCCCCCGTTTGAATGGAAATCGCCGCACGCACCTCCACCGGGATCGTGACCTGGAACTTGTCTTTCACTCGAACGAGTTCTGCCATATCAGTAAATCCTAAAGTTGTAAAGTTGGAAATTACGACGAATTATAGGCGTGCCCACAGCAAATGAAAAGACTGTTGCCCAGATAGTGCTCAGGCTCGCGCGATATACTTTTTCGGAATGGTTTAACCCACTCGCCGGAACTAGATGCGTAGCGTCCGGTATAATTCGCCGACTTTACACAGACGCGAAATCTTTTTTTGCTCTCTCTCCATCAACTCCAATGTCGGCGCGGCGAACGCGAATTGTTCAGCGGCGTTGAGCTTACGTTGCAACGCGGCGAATTACTACAAGTCGAGGGGCTGAACGGCAGCGGCAAAACCAGTTTGCTGCGCATCGTCGCGGGCTTGAGCGCTGCGGCGAGCGGCGAGATTCGGTGGGCTAACGAAACAATCAATGAATTGGCGGAAGATTATTTTCGCGACTTACTTTATCTCGGCCACGCCGCCGCGATCAAAGATGAATTGACGGCGCTGGAAAATTTAACGCTGACGCTGCAACTTGCCGGCGAGCAAACTTCATCCGCGAATGCGAAACAAGCTTTAACCGAGGCCGGACTGAAAGATCGATTGAATTTGCCGGCGAAATATTTGTCGCAGGGTCAGCGGCGCCGCGTTGCGCTTGCGCGGCTTTGTTTGAGCAAACGGCCTCTGTGGATTTTGGATGAGCCGTTTACGGCGCTGGATGTCAGCGCCGTGTCGTGGGTCGCGCAGTTGATTGCGGCGCAACTTGGCCGCGACGGCATTGTGTTGTTTACGACCCATCAAGATGTCCAGATTCCTGGACATACGCCGCGAAAACTTCGGCTCAATTCGTGAATGTATTCAAATAATCTTTTGCATAAATTGAACGGCTGGCCGCTCACAGCCCTAGGCTACCCCGCCCTAGCCCTCTCCCCGCTGGGGCGAGGGGATCCGCTCCCTCTCCCTTTGGGAGAAGGCTGGGGTGAGGGGGAGCGAGCTTTTGACAATAAACGCGTTAGTCAATTGTGATAAGCCCGTTTCTTGTAATTATTCTCCGCGACCTCCGCCTCGCTTGGCACCGCAAGGCCGACGTGCTCGGCACGCTGTTTTTTTTCATCATTGTAGTCAGCTTGTTTCCGCTCGGCATCGGCCCGGAGAAAGCATTGCTGCGAACCATCGCGCCGGGTATTTTGTGGGTCGCCGCGCTGCTCGCAACGATGCTGTCGCTGAATCGATTATTCGCCGCAGATTACGCCGATGGCACATTGGAACAACTCGCGATCGCGCCGCATCCGCTCGCGTTCACCGCGCTGGGAAAAATCATCGCGCTATGGATCAGCACCGGTCTGCCCTTGGTGATCCTCGCGCCGATATTGGGCCTGCAGTTCGATTTGCCTGGAGATGCGCTTCTAACAATGACCCTTGCCTTGCTGATAGGCACGCCGATCCTCGCGGCGCTCGGCGCAATCGGCGCAGGCTTAACATTGGGCTTGCGCGGTGGCGGCGTGTTGTTGGCGTTGTTGATTCTCCCGCTGTACATTCCGGTGCTGATTTTCGGCGCGGGTGCCGTTGAAGCAGTGGTTCAAGGCATGAGCGCTAGTGGGCATTTATCGTTGCTTGCGGCGGGATTAATTTTGTCATTAGTTTTTGCGCCGTGGGCCAGCGCCGTCGCGCTGCGCATCGCGTTAGATTAAACTTGCAATATGAACTGGCTTAAATATTCCGCTCCACAAACTTTTTACCCGCTAGCAGGAAAGCTTGTGCCGCTATTCGCGTGGCCCGCGGCGATTCTGACGATCGTCGGCTTATACATCGGTTTCTTTGTCGCGCCGACCGACGCAACGCAAGGTGAATCCTATCGCATTATTTTTATCCACGTTCCCGCCGCATGGATGTCGATGGTGATTTACATGGCCATGGCCGGGTGGGCGGCATTGGGACTCATCATGAATACGCGCCTGTCGTTCATGATGGCGCAAGCGGTGGCGCCGACCGGCGCGATGTTTACCTTCGTTGCGCTGTGGACCGGCGCGCTTTGGGGCAAACCCACGTGGGGAACTTGGTGGGCGTGGGATGCGCGCATGACCTCGGAATTAATTCTGTTATTTCTCTATGTCGGTTACATGTCGTTGACCGCCGCGATCGAAGACACACGCCGCTCCGATCGCGCCGGTGCGCTGCTCGCGATCGTCGGCTCGATCAACGTGCCGATCATTTATTTTTCCGTGAAATGGTGGAATACCTTGCATCAAGGCGCTTCCGTCAGTATTACTAAAGGTTCGTCGATGGCGAAAACCATGTTGCTGGCGATGCTGATCATGACGTTCGCGTTTTGGGCCTATGCCATCGCAGTTTCGCTGATACGCTTACGTTGCATCGTGCGCGAGCGTGAACAACAAGCGCTGTGGCTGAACGAAGCAAAGGAATAACATCGTGGATTGGGGCAAATTTTTTGAGATGGGCGGTTATGGTTTGTACGTGTGGGGCTCATATGCCGTCACCGCGATTGCAATGATCGGCGAAATGTTGTTACTGCGCAATCGCCGGCGAACGCTTGAGCGTAAAGACGGTCAATAACCCTGAATCTTTGAATTTTAAGAACCATGAAAACCCGACATAAACGCTTAAGTTTCCTTCTCCTCGGCCTCACGGCGCTCGGCGCCGCCTCCGTATTCGTTCTCAACGCATTCAACAGCAACCTCGTATTCTTTTTTTCGCCGAGCCAAGTGGCTGCGAAAGAAGCGCCCATCGGACGCAGCTTCCGCATCGGCGGTATGGTTGAAACCGGCAGCCTGAAGCGCGAATCGAACGGCCTGACGGTGAACTTCGTTGTGACCGATACGGCAAAAACAATTCCCGTTGTGTATAACGGCATCCTTCCCGATCTTTTTAAGGAAGGTAAAGGCGTCGTTGCGCAAGGTAAACTCACCGGCGATGGCATTTTTCATGCGGACGAAGTGCTCGCGAAACACGATGAGAATTACATGCCGCCGGAAGCGGCCGCCGCGCTGAAGAATGCGAAGGAAACCAACGAGAAAATTTCGAAATCGGTTTCTTCGTCGGCAAAGTAAAACTACCCGTTGTCATTGCGAGCTGCCTGTGTCGGCGCCGCCAATACTGCTCACGGACCATGAACCGAATAACATTCATGGAAAACAGACGCTTAAAAGTCTGAGGTGGAGCACGACCCAGTGCGATAGCCAAGGCCC
>JANOGO010000181.1:0-5248 GCA_031406045.1 Pseudomonadota bacterium | reverse complement strand
GGATAAACGTGCTGTGCATATTTGAAAATTTGAACGCACGATCCCCCCAAACTTGTCATTGCGAGCAAAGCGAAGCAATCTCGTATTTAGTGCCTCTTAAGAATGCTTCGTCACTTCGTTGCTTTTCATGAACCCAATTTGACCGATGCTTGTTTTATGGACGGCTTGCCCCTCTCCCCAAAGGGGCGAGGGGACGGTGCTCCATCTCCCGCTCGACGGGAGAGGGGCGGGGGTGAGGGAGGGCTTAGGTTTAAGCCCTCTGCGGTTCATGGTCCGTGAGCAGTGTCGGCCGCGCCGATACAGGCAGCTCGCAATGACAATAAAGAGACATGCCTGAAGACCCAATAACAGAGCGCATCTCCGGGCATGTTGTGGCGGAGCCCGCACCCATTGGCCCTCTGCATTGGTATGCAAAACAAAAACAAAATGATGGCTTTCGTGCCGACGCAGCACAACAACGCGCCGCGACACGCCTACAACAATTATTCGACGAATTAGTCGAATTCAAATTCTATCGCGGCCGACCGTTTATGAAAACTTTCGGGCGGCGCTCGCCGCCGCGCGGTTTGTATATTCATGGCAGCGTCGGCCGCGGCAAGAGTATGTTAATGGACGCGTTTTACTCACAGTTGCCTTATCGCCGTAAACGCCGCGTGCATTTTCATGCGTTCATGCAAACTATTCATCGCGAACTCGCCGGCGTAAAACACCAGAGCGATCCGCTCGTGCTGATCGCCGAAAAACTCGCGCGTGACGTGCGCGTTTTGTGCTTCGATGAATTCCACGTCAGCGATATCGGCGACGCGATGATTCTTGCACGCTTGCTTGAAACCATGTTCGCGCGCGGGATTGTCTGCGTGATGACATCGAACTATCGGCCCGACGCGCTTTACCCGAACGGCTTGCAGCGCGAGCGTTTTTTGCCGGCGATTGAACTGATCAAAAATAACCTCGATGTGATCGAATTAGATGGCGATGCCGATCATCGGTTGCGCAGCTTAGAACAACTCGATCTTTATTATTCGCCATTAGGTCCGGCAGCCGATGACGCGATGTTGCGTGCCTTCGCGGCACTGGCTTCGAGCGCACCGCGCAGCGCGGCGATCGAAGTGAATAGCCGTAAGATTCAATCCAGGAGCGCATCTTCAGGCATCGGTTGGTTTGAGTTTGCGGAACTCTGCGGCACCGCGCGTTCGCAATCCGATTATTTGGAACTGGCGAAACGCTTTCACACCATCATGCTCGCCAACGTTCCGCGCATGAGCGCGGAGCACGCATCGGAAGCGCGCCGCTTCACCTGGCTGATCGATGTGCTCTATGATCAGCGTGTGAATTTGATCATGAGCGCAAATGCGCCGATGGAAGATTTGTATCGCAACGGACCGAATAGCCAAGAGTTTCCGCGCACCGTCAGCCGGCTCAAAGAAATGCAATCGCGCGAATATCTTGCTCGCCAACATGTGGGCTAAAATAGCAGCATCCTCGATCCTATTTCAGTGAGTAACTTATGTTCAAAGGCATTCTCTTAACCAAAACCGACACAGGCACCGAAGCGAAAATCGCCGACATCAACGAAAGCAATTTGCCGGAAGGCGATGTAACAATTCGCGTCGATTATTCCACCATTAATTACAAAGACGGCCTCGCGATTACCGGCAAAGCGCCGGTGGTGCGCAAGTTTCCGATGGTGCCGGGCATCGATGGCGCGGGCACGGTAGAAGAAAGTAATTCGCCGCTATGGAAAGTGGGTGATAAAGTCGTGCTCAATGGCTGGGGTGTCGGCGAAGGCCACTGGGGCTGCCTCGCGCAAAAAGCGCGCTTGAAAGGTGAATGGCTGGTGCCATTGCCCACGGGTTTTACAACGAAGCAAGCAGCATCCATCGGTACGGCTGGCTACACGGCGATGCTATGCGTGCTGGGCTTGGAGAGACATGGCGTCACGCCTGATAAAGGCGAAATCCTTGTCACTGGTGCGGCCGGTGGCGTCGGCAGTGTCGCGATCGCGTTGCTGGCGAAGCGTGGTTATACGGTCGTGGCCTCGACGGGGCGCGCGAATGAAACGGATTATTTGAAATCGTTGGGCGCGAGTGAAGTGATTGATCGCGCCACGTTGTCTGCGCCCGGCAAACCGATGGCGAAGGAGCGTTGGGCCGGCGCGGTCGATACCGTTGGCAGTCACACGCTCGCGAATGTTTGCGCGGCGACGAAGTATCTTGGCGTCGTGACCGCGTGCGGCCTCGCGCAGGGGATGGATTTTCCGTCGAGCGTTGCGCCGTTTATTCTGCGCGGCGTGAGCCTGGTCGGAATCGACAGCGTGATGGCGCCGAAAGCAGCGCGCTTGGAGGCTTGGGCGCGCTTGGCAACCGATCTCGATAAAGCCAAGCTTGATGCGATCACGACGGAAATTTCTCTCGCACAGGCGATTGCAAAAGCGCCGGAGATTTTGGCTGGACAGGTGCGCGGGCGGTTGGTTGTGAACGTTAATTCCTAGCACAGTGTCATTCCCGCGAAGGCGGGAATCCATGTTGACTCTCGAAGGCCAAATGGATTCCCGCCTTCGCGGGAATGACAATAAAAGAAGTGAGTTGGAGGAACAGCGTGACCACCTACAAAGAATTCCACAAACATTCCATCGAGAACCCGGACGCATTTTGGCACGAGGAAGCCAAGCATATCGGTTGGCATAAACCTTTTGAGAAGGTGCTCGATTATTCCAAACCGCCGTTCGCAAAATGGTTTGTCGGCGGCGAAACCAATCTCTGTTTCAACGCCGTCGATCGTCACCTAGCAGAACGCGCCGAGCAAACCGCGCTGATTTACGTTTCCACCGAAACCAACGAAGAAAAAAAATTCACCTATCGCGAGCTATTCCATGAAGTAAATCGCATGGCTGCCGCGATGAAATCCCTTGGCGTGACAAGGGGCGATCGCGTGTTAATTTATATGCCTATGATTCCCGAAGCGATGTTTGCCATGCTCGCCTGCGCACGCATCGGCGCAATTCACTCGGTCGTGTTCGGTGGCTTTGCGTCGGCGAGTTTGGCGACGCGCATCGACGACGCGAAGCCGAAAGTGATGATCACGTCCGATGCCGGCATGCGCGCAGGCAAGGTGATTGCGTATAAACATTTGGTGGATGAAGCGATGCACCTCGCGCAATTTCCGCCGCAGAATGTCGTGCTCGTCAATCGTGGTTTGGATACGGCGATGAAATTAATCCCAGGCCGAGATCTCGATTACGCCACGCTGCGCGCCCAGCACATGAACGAGAAAGTGCCGATTACGTGGCTGGAATCGAGCGAGCCGTCGTATATTCTTTACACGTCGGGCACGACCGGAAAACCGAAAGGCGTGCAGCGCGACACCGGCGGTTATGCCGTCGCGCTCGCGGCGTCGATGAAATATATTTTCTGCTGCAAGCCGGGCGAGACGATGTTTACCACCAGCGACATCGGCTGGGTGGTCGGTCACTCGTACATCATTTATGCGCCGTTGATCAACGGCTGCACCACGATACTTTACGAAGGCTTACCGATCCGGCCCGACGGCGGCATCTGGTGGAAGATGGTGCAGGATTACAAAGTCAGCATCATGTTCAGCTCGCCCACGGCGATCCGCGTATTGAAAAAACAAGATCCCGAATTACTCACCAAATATGATCTGAGTTCATTGCGCTATTTATTTCTCGCCGGGGAACCGCTCGATGAGCCGACCGCACGATGGATCAACGACGGCATCAAAAAACCCATCATCGATCATTACTGGCAAACCGAAACTGGTTGGCCGATGTTATCCGCCATGCTCGGCATTGAGGACACTCCGAGAAAATTTGGCAGCCCAAGTTTTCCGGTGTACGGCTACAACATGAAATTGTTGCACGAGGTGACGGGCGAAGAAGTCGGCGCCGATGAAAAAGCCGTGGTCGCGATCATGCCGCCGTTACCGCCGGGTTGCATGACCACGATCTGGGGTGATGACGAACGCTTCGTCAGCACCTATTTCAACAACTTCAAAGGCAAGTTCGCATATTCCTCATTTGACTGGGGCATCCGCGATCAAGACGGGTATTACTTTATTCTCGGCCGCACCGATGACGTGATCAACGTCGCCGGCCATCGGCTCGGCACGCGCGAGATCGAAGAAGCGGTGCAGAGCCATCCGAACATTGCTGAAGTCGCCGTGGTCGGCGTGGAAGATAAACTCAAGGGCCAAGTGCCGATCGCGTTCGCGGTGTTGAAAGATGTCAGTGGCGCGGCGGACGAAGCGGGACGCGCAGCACTGGAAAAAGAAGTGATGCAAGCGGTCGATAATTTGTTGGGCGCGATTGCGCGGCCATCGCGTGTGCATTTCATCACGTTATTGCCGAAGACACGTTCGGGAAAATTGTTGCGGCGAAGTATTCAAGCGATCGCAGAAGGGAAGGACGCAGGCGATTTGACGACACTGGATGATCCGAGTGCGTTGGAGCAAATCAAAGCGGCGGTAAAGGGCTAAGTCTCGTATGTACGCGCGGCTAAATTGCAAGCCAGTGCACGGAAAGCCGCGCCAGTATTGGCTCGCAGGCCAGTTGCAGAGATGTTCGGTAGGGTGGATCAAGCGAAGCGGATCCACCATGTTTTCCAACGGTGGATCTGGCGCTTCGCGCCTTGATGCACTTTACCGATCCTCTTGTCATTCCCGCGTAGGCGGGAATCCATGCTGAATGAATTAAGGCCAAATGGATTCCCGCCTACGCGGGAATGACAAGAGGGAAAGTCACCTAAAATTCGGAACGCTAATCTATGTTCAAAGAAAAACTCCTAAAAGATAAACGTATCCTAATCACCGGCGGCGGCACGGGACTAGGCCGTGCCATGGCGGAAAAATATCTTGAACTGGGCGCAGATATTTACATCTGCGGCCGCCGCAAAATGGTTCTCGATGAAACCGCGAAGGAATTGATGGCCGCCCACGGCGGTTCTGTCAAAACCTTTGATATCGACATTCGCAACGCGTCGGCCGTCGAGGAAATGATCGAAAAAATTTGGGAGGATGGACCGCTGACTGGTTTGGTCAACAACGCCGCCGGAAACTTCATCAGCCGCACCGAAGATTTGTCGCCACGCGGGTTCGACGCGATTACCAACACTGTGCTGCACGGCACGTTCTACGTCACGCAAGGCATCGGCAAGCGCTGGATTCACGACAAAATCAAAGGCTCCGTAATCTCGATTTTGGTGACATGGGTATGGACCGGTTCGCCGTTCGT